>JAZDHM010000070.1:0-4485 GCA_043805935.1 Actinomycetota bacterium | reverse complement strand
TGGGAGGGCTCCTGGGCTCAATTCAGGGTGGGCCGTCTATGCGGCCAGAGGGGGACGGGAGCCTCGAGGAGCGAAGGGTTGGCGTCGGGTGAGCATCCACCAGATGGCGGTGGTGAGCCGGCGGGCGACGTCGATGCGGCCGACCTTGGGGCCGCGTTGGGGTCCGAGGCGGCGGACGATGGTCTGATAGGGCTGGGAGTAGCAGGGATGCTGGCAGGCGTGGAGGGCGGCTTCGATCAGCGCCCAGCGCAGCCAGGTGGGCCCGTGTTTGGTCAGGGGTCCCCGCCGATCCGACTCCCCGGATTGGATCACCCGGGGACATAACCCGGTGTAGCCGACCAGATGGCTGGGGGTGGGGAATCGGGTGATGTCACCGATCTCCGAGGCGATGGTGAACCCCAGGATCGGTCCGATTCCCGGTGCGGTCTGCAGCAACCCCACCGCAGGGACGTCGGCAGCGGCTGTGGCCAGCCGCCGCCCGTAGTCGGCGATCTGGGTGTCGAGATGGTCGATCACCTCCAGGGTGGTGGTCACCGTCTCGGTCCATGCCCCGGGGAGGTTCAGCCCCGCAAGGAACTCCCGGCCGCCGGCTCCGAACAGATCCGACCCGACCACCGGGATCCCCCAGGTGATCAGCGACGAATGGATCCGGTTCTTCAGGGCGGTGCGGTGCCGTACCAGATGCAGCCGGAACCGGGCCAGCTCCCGCATCCCCCGCACCCCCGGAGACGGCAACCAGATCCCCGGGATCAGATCCCGACGCGACAGCTCCGCCAGCACCCGGGCATCGATCCGATCGGTCTTGGCGGTCAACGGCGCCAACGCCTTGACCCGGGCGGCGTCAGCGACCTCCACCACCCAGCCCGCCTCCTCCAGGCGGTCATGGACGAAACGGGCACCGGTCATCGACTCGACCACCCCCCGCACCTCACAACCGCCGAACCGCTGGGCCAGCACCCGCAGCCCATCGGCATCCGGGGGCGCCCGGAACTCGCCAACCAGCCCCCCGTCGGCATCCAACACGCACACATCGATACGACGCCGAGACAAATCCAGACCAACATGCAACACCGAGGGCCTCCTTTGTGGCTGGTGGCACCGACCACCCATGTTGCCCAGAGGAGGCCCTCACCCCACAAGAACCCCCTTCATCACATTCAGGGGGTGGACAACGCGTGTCTCGCTGGCGGCGGGCGACGGGTGACGGGCGACAGGTACCGTCTCCCCCCATGCCGATCCGCATCCGTCCGGACCTGGGGCGCATCGAGTCGTACCGGCCGGGACGCCCCATCGCCGAGGTCCCCGCCGAGTACGCCCTGACCGAAGTCGTCAAGCTCGCCTCCAACGAGAGCCCGGAGGGTCCCTTCCCCGAGGTCGTCGCCGCCATCGCGGCCCACCTCGGCGGGCTCAACCGGTACCCCGACAACGCCAAGCCCCGGCTGACCACGGCGCTGTCGCGCCATCTCGGGGTGCCGGCGGAACAGATCTGGACGGGAGGCGCCAGCAACGAACTGACGATGATCACCGCCCTGGCGATGGGCGGGCCGGGCACCTCGTCGGTCTACGCATGGCCGTCATTCACCCTCTACCAGATCGCCTCCCGGGCGGGATTCACCGACGACATTGCCGTGCCGCTGACCCCCGATTACCGCCACGACCTCGACGCCATGCGGGCCGCCATCCGCCCCGATACGACGGTCGTATACGTGTGCAACCCGAACAACCCGACGAGCACGCACGTGCCGGGCGACGATCTCAAGGCATTCATCGAGTCGATCCCCGAGGACGTCCTCGTGGTCGTCGACGAGGCGTACGCCGAGTTCGCCACCGCCGCGGACTTTCGGACGATGGTCCCGCTGGCCGCGGGGCGCCCCAATGTCATGGTGACCAGGACCTTCTCCAAGGTCTACGGGCTGGCCGGGATGAGGATCGGATACGCGGTCACCGCCCCGGCCTCGATCGCCGAGTTCCGCCGCATCCAGTTGCCCTTCACCGTCAACACCCTCGGGGAGATCGCCGCCGTCGAGGCCCTCGCCCATCAGGACCGGGTCGCGGAGCGGATCGCCCGCAACACTGCCGCGGTCTCCCAGTTGATCGAAGGGCTCTCCTCCCGTGGAGTCGGCGTCGCCGACAGCCAGGCCAACTTCGTGTATGCCGACTTCTCTCGCTTCGGTCCGGGCATCGACGCCGAGTTCATGAGACGCGGCGTGATCGTGCGTCCCGTCCTCCCCGGCGGCTGGCTGAGGGTGACCGCCGGGCTCCCCGACGAGAACGAGCGGTTCCTGGCGGCCGTGGACGAGATCGTGAACAGCGGGCGCTGATCCGGCGGCCGTGCCGACGGATCAGTGCATGGCTCAGCTCAAGATGGTCAGGATCGACCAGTACGCCCCGGCGGCGAGCACAACTCCGTCGAGGTAGGCGAGGCTCCCCGGCACCGACCCGGCGACGAAAAACCCCCCGGTCCGCAGCAGCGTGCCCGCATTGCGCCCCGAGACCAGGGCGATGGCGGCGGCGAACGACCCTCCGATGGCGGCGAGTAGGTCGGGCGCCCAGATCGCCCCTGCGACTGCTCCGGCGGCGAGCGCCCCGATGAGCATCGCCACCAGCGGGTCGAGGATCGGCATCTCCGATCGATCCGACAACCACGAGACGAAGATGGCGGCGGTGGCGACGAAGAGGAACACGAGGGTCTCGTCGCGAGACCTCAGCCGGAGCAGCAGGAGCGAGGAGATCCCAAACGCGGCGATGATGGCAATGGTCGCTCCGGCCACGACCGAGTCGATCGGACGGAGCCGGTGGCTGCCGATGCTCCACACCAGTGAGATGAGCACCGCCCCCACCGTGGCAGTCGCCATCCCCAGCGCTCCGAACCGATACGTGCCGAGGGCACCGCCGAGCACGCCGAGGAATCCAGGTACGAAGGCGACGTCGAGACCGCGGCGGTCGGCCGAAGAAGCGAGGTCGTAGACCCACACGCCGCCGACCAGCACGACGGCGACCGCGAACCATTGGAGCGAGACTGCGTTTGCGGTGAACAGACCTGCGGCCATCACGGCGACGATGCCGATCTCGATGATCATCGGCGACCGGACGACCATGGCGCCGCCGGACACGGGGGGGATGACCGCCACCTCGGATTCGGCGCCCACCGCGGCCGACGGGTTTGCCCGCTCCCCGTCGACCCACACCTGTGCCGGCTCGAGCGCCCGGCCGAACTCCCGCCCGAAACGCGCGGTGGCCCCGGCGAGCACTTCGGCGACGGTGGAGCCGGGAATCTCGACGGTCGCCGCACCGGCGATCTCGCGGAGGTTGGCGAAGAGCCGTAGGCGTGCCATCAGGACGCGGCCACCTCGATGGAGCCGGTCATCACGACCCTGTCATCGGGGCGCGTCGTCTCGAAGAGCATGCCGGAAGGTCCGGCCCACACCGACGTGGTGAGGTCGCTTCCGGGGATGACGACATCGGTGAAACGCACCGCGATGCGCCGGATGCGAGTGGGGCCGCCTGCGGCCAGATGCTCCACCAGCCCGGCGGTGACCAGCGACAGGCTTCCGAGGCCGTGATTGATGACCCCGGGGAGGCCCACCATCGTCGCCACCGCCGGATCGAGATGGATGGGGTTGTGATCGCCGGAGGCCTCGGCGTACCGCGCCGGCATGTCCACGTCGACGTGGCTGGTGAAGGTCGCCATCAAAGCCCCCCGTTGCGGTGGCGCCGGCTTGGGCGACGATGGCCGCTCGGCCCCGCTCCCCGCCCCGCGCACGAAGATCGTGGCGTACTGCTCGTTCACCTTCTCACCGCCGGGAGTCACCGCCGACACCCCGGCCACGAAGGTCGCGCCCTTCCCCTTGTCCTCCACGGAGACCAGCAACGGGGTCAGCACCAGGACGTCGTCCGGCCGGGTGGGACGGTGATGGACGATCTCCTGTTCGCCGTGAACGATCATCAGCGGGTTGTCGACGCCCAGCTCGGGATCGAGCATCACCGTGGCCAACAGGGGTAGCCCGGCGACCACGGGGAAGATCGGGGACGCCACCTGATCCGGACCGATGCGATGGCGCGGGTTGGTGTCCCCGGACGCCGCCGCGTACGCCTCGATGTCGGCGGCGGAGATGGTGGTGGTCACCGCCTCGTACACCTTGCCGCCGAGGGAGAAGTTGAGGGGCATAGGAGAAGGCTACCCGCCGCCCGCTGGCCGCCACCCGCAAGAGCGCCCGTGAGACGCCGGTCGCCAGTCACCCGCTGCCCGCTGCCCGCTTCCATTAAGACACGCGTCGGACTCGTCTGTCGAAGGTCGACGGTCGAAGGTCGAGGTTTCCTCAGGGAACGATCGTTCCCACGCACTCGCCGAAGCCGATCCTGACTGCCCCGTCCCGGGCGCACCAGCCGCGCAGGGTCACGGTGTCACCGTCTTCGAGGAAGGTCCGCTGCGTCCCGTCAGGCAGCGAGATGGGATGCTCGCCGTTCCACGTCAGTTCGATCAGG
>JAZDHM010000069.1:0-3129 GCA_043805935.1 Actinomycetota bacterium | reverse complement strand
GTTCCTTCGACGTGGAGGTGCAATTCCACCTTGGGGAGCCCTGCGATGAACTGTTCCACCAGGCCTCCTCGATCGCTCGAATGTCCCCGCAGGGTACGGGCCCGGGGGCTCCTGCGGGGCCGAGTCGGCGATCCTACGATGGCCCTCCGAGCCGACTGAAGGGTGTGCCTTATGCGAGCAAAGGGACTACTCCGGTTCGTCGTCCTCCTCTTCGCCTTTGCCCTGGTGGCAGCGGCGTGCGGTGACGACGCGACCACGACGACCACGGCCGCCACGACGACAACGGCGGCCGCCACGACGACAACGGCGGCCGCCACGACGACGACTGCCTCGGGGGCGGGCTTCAAGTTCGGCATGATCCTGGTGGGGCCGCAGAACGACCACGGGTGGAGCCAGGCGCATTTCGAGGCCGGGCAGTATCTCGAGCAGATGACCGGGGCGACGATGATCGTCCTCGACAAGGTGAACACGGCGGATCGCCCGGAGACCACCGTGGACCAGGTGATCGACGACATGGTCGCCCAGGGTGCCCAGTTGATCTTCGCCACGTCTGACGACATGAAGGATGGCGTGCTGCTCGGAGCGGAGCGCCACCCCGAAGTCCCGATGATCTGGTCCTCGGGTGACAACGCCTGGGTGGAGGGCAAGGACTACCGGGCCGATCTGGCCAATCTCGGCAACGTGATGGGGCGGATGGAGTACGCCAAGATGATGGCCGGCTGTGCCGCCGCCCTCACGACCGAGACGGGCAAGCTCGGTTACCTGGGGCCATTGATCAACGACGAGACTCGTCGTTTGGTCAACTCGGCCTATCTGGGCGCCAACTACTGCTGGCACGAGTACCGCGGGATGACCACCGACATCGAGTTCAGCGTGAACTGGATCGGGTTCTGGTTCAACATCCCCGGATTCACTCAGGATCCGACACTGGTTGCGAATGACTTCTTCGACGGCGGCGTCGACGTTGTCATCTCGGGCATCGACACGACCGAGGCCCTGGTGGTTGCGGGACAGCGTGCCGCTGCCGGCGAGAACGTGTTTGCGATCCCCTACGACTTCCAGGGAGCCTGCGCCGAAGCGGAGGACGCCTGCCTGGGTGTGCCGTATTTCAACTGGGGGCCTTCGTACCTCCAGGTGTTGAATTCGGTTCTCAACGACACGTTCGAGGCGTCGTTCAACTGGTTCGGGCCCGATTGGACCGACATCAACAATGTGGACACGTCGGGGGTCGGATGGGTCAACGGCACCGCGCTCGGCGCCGATGCCGCCACCGACCTCGACACGTTCATCGCCGGCCTGGCGGACGGGTCGATCAACCTGTACACCGGGCCGCTGAACTACCAGGACCTGACTCCGTTCCTCGCCGACGGTGAGGTGGGGACCGACTACCAGATCTGGTATGCCGAACAGCTCCTTGAGGGCATTATCGGAGCGAGTTCGGCCGGCTGAGGGTGTGTGCAACGACTCGATGAGAGGCCGCGCAACGGGGGAGGGATCATCGATCCCTCCCCCTGCGGCACTGATCGCCACCCCCTACCCTCTCACCGCCGATGAGCCTCGAGCTGCGTGACATTCACAAGCACTTCGGCGCGGTGCGCGCCAACGACGGGGTGACCCTCCGGGTCGAGGCAGGAGAGCTCCACGGACTGCTCGGCGAGAACGGCGCCGGCAAGTCCACCCTCATGAAGGTGCTCTCGGGGTTCATCGCCCCCGACTCAGGCGACGTTTCCCTCGATGGCACCGGCCTGACTCTGCGGTCTCCTCGCGATGCCATCGCCGCCGGGATCGGGATGCTTCACCAGGATCCGTTGGTCTTCCTCCCCTTCAGCGTCCTCGACAACTTTCTGCTCGGCAGCCCATCCATGGACCGGGAGGCCGCCGCCGCGGACCTGGCCCGCCTCGCCGGCCGCTTCGGATTCTCCTTCGAGCCCGACACCCCGGCCCGCTCGCTCACCGTCGGGGAGCGTCAACAGCTGGAAATCGTCCGCCTGCTGTGGCTGGGAGCCAAGGTGCTCATCCTCGACGAACCCACCACCGGCATCTCCGCCGCTCAGCAGGCGCTGCTCTTCGACACGCTGCGCACCCTCGCTGCACAGGGGATGATCGTCATCTTCGTCTCCCACAAGCTCGAGGAGATCGAAGCCCTGTGCCACCGGGTGACCGTGATGCGCCGGGGCAAGGCGGTCGGCGAGGCAACCCTGCCCGTGGCAATCGACCGGCTCGTCGAGATGATGTTCGGCCAGGCGCTCCCCGTCGCCGGACGGCTCCCGGGGGCCAGAGGTGACGTCGCCCTCCAGCTCGACGGGGTCGCCGTCGCCGACCGGCTCACCGCCCTGGAGGACCTGACGCTGGGCGTACGAGCCGGCGAGGTGATCGGGTTGGCGGGCCTCGAAGGCAGCGGGCAGCGGACCCTGCTACGAACCTGCGCCGGGCTGCTCCGCATCACCGCCGGCTCCATCCGTCTCGGCGGCGACGACGTCACCGCCCGCGGGTACCACCAGCGGCTCGCCGCCGGGATCCACTACCTCCCGGCCGGGCGCCTCGAGGAGGGCCTGATCCGCGGCCTCACCGTCACCGAGCACTTCCAACTGATCTCCGGGTCGAAGCGGTTCCTGGTGCCCTGGGCGGAGGCGCGCCGCGACGCCGCGTCGCGCATCGCCAAGCACTCGATCAAGGGCACGGCGGACACGACTGCCGAGGATCTCTCCGGGGGCAATCAGCAGCGCCTCCTCCTGGCGATGGTGCCCGAGGGCGTCAAGGTGCTCCTCATGGAGCACCCCACCAGGGGGCTCGACATCGCATCGGCCGACTGGGTGTGGGGCCAGCTGATGCAGCGAGTGGAGCGCGGCACGGCGGTGGTGTTCGCCTCGGCGGACCTCAACGAGCTGTTGCGCTACAGCGACCGGATCGTCGTCTTCTTCGGCGGGAGGGTGCTCAAGGTGCTCGACTCCGCCGAGACCGACACCGACCGGCTGGGCCATCTCATCGGCGGGAGGGACGTGGCGTGAAGGCAGTCTGGGCCAAGGCGGGATCAAAGGCGATCGCCGTCGCCCTGGCACTCCTGTTCACCGCCGGACTGCTCCTCGCCTCCGGTGCATCGCCCATCGAGTCGTTCCGACTGATCTGGCA
>JAZDHM010000068.1:0-3103 GCA_043805935.1 Actinomycetota bacterium | reverse complement strand
CCACCGCCAACCACAAGCGCCGCTCCGTATGACGCGGCGGGGCGGGCGTCGGGGGTGACGAGATCGGGTCCGATGATGCCGGTTCGACGACGGCCGGCGGCTCCTCTTCGAGGACGACTGGCTTCTTCGGCATGGTGCTCTCCTGTCCTTCTGACACTCGTGGAAACGAGCCCACCTCCCAGCGCGTTCCGCCAGGGCGCTAAGGATTCGGTGAGACCCGAAGGCAGAAGGCAGGCAGCAGAAAGCAGACGCCAGTCACCAGAAGAGCGGGACGCGGGTAGCGGGTGACGGGTAGCGGCGTCGTGTCTCGCCAGAACGGTCGTGACCCGCCTACACGTAAGCCTTCGGGTTGGCCACGAACTCATCCCGGCAGCCCGGCGAGCAGAAGTAGAAGGTCTGCCCTTCATGGACAGCGCTCGCGGCGGCCTTGGCAGGGTCGACCCGCATGCCACACACCGGGTCCTTGACCATTGCGGTCTTACTGCGCTTGAACATCTCCGTCTCCTTGTCCTCCGTTTGTCATCCCAACTCGACCATAGGGCTCACGACTCTCCCGGGTTGGGTGTCGGCAAGTGATCCGGTGCGGAAGCGGCGCAGGCGATTGGCATTGCCCACCACCGACAGCGAGGACAGGGCCATGGCCGCCGCGGCGATCATCGGACTGAGAAGAAGCCCGATGGCCGGGTACAGCGCGCCCGCGGCGATGGGGATGCCCACGGTGTTGTAACCGAAGGCGAACACCAGATTCTGCCGGATGTTGCGCATCGTGGCACGTGACAGGGCGATGGCGGTGACCACCCCGTCGAGACTGCCCGAGATCAGGGTGATGTCGGACGACTCAATGGCAACGTCCGTGCCCGTGCCGATGGCCAGCCCCACGTCGGCTTGGGCCAGAGCCGGGGCGTCGTTGATGCCGTCGCCGACCATTGCCACCAGCTTGCCTTCGTCTTGGAGGCGCCGGACCTCCAATGACTTGTCCTCGGGCATGACCTCGGCCAACACCCGGCCGATGCCAACCTGGCGAGCTACCGCCTCTGCGGTGCGGCGGTTGTCGCCGGTGATCATCACCACCTCCAGGCCCAGCCGGAGCAGCGCCGCCACCGCATCGGCCGACTCTTCCTTGATCGTGTCGGCCACTGCCAACACCCCGGCAGGGGCGCGGTCGACTGCGGCGTAGATGGGGGTCTTGCCCTGGGCGGCGAGGGCATCCCCCGCCGGGCCGAGCAGACCGACATCGATCCCTTCCGCCTCGAGGAGGCTTCGCCGCCCCACCAGGACTGCGCGGCCGCCGATGCGAGCCCGGATCCCCTGGCCGGTGATCGAGTCGAACTCGCTGGGATCCTCGAGGGTGACGCTCCGTTCTTGGGCCCCCTGGACGATGGCCTGGGCAAGAGGGTGCTCGGAAGAGCGTTCGGCGGAGCCCACCAACCGCAGCAGGTCTCTCTCGTTGAAGCCGTCCACTACCACCACGTCGGTGAGTGCAGGAACCCCTTGGGTGATGGTCCCGGTCTTGTCGAGGACGATGGTCTGCAACTTGTGGGCAGTCTCCAGGGCTTCGGCGGAGCGGATCAGGATGCCCCGCTCGGCTCCCTTGCCACTGGCCACCATGATGGACAAGGGGGTGGCCAGGCCAAGGGCGCAGGGGCAGGCGATGATCAGCACCGCCACCGCCGCCACCAGGGCGAAGGTGAGTGCCGCCGTCGGTTGCAGGAGGAACCACAGGACGAAGGTGCCGATCGAGATGAAGATCACGGCGGGAACGAAGTACGAGGCCACCAGGTCGGCGAGGCGCTGAATCGGAGCCTTGGATGCCTGGGCCTGCTCCACCAGGTGGACGATCTGGGCGAGCATGGTGTCCTTGCCCACCCTGGTGGCACGAAAGCGGAAGGCGCCGGTCTGGTTGATCGTCGCCCCGATGACCAGGTCACCGGCGCCCTTCTCCACAGGCATCGGCTCACCGGTGACCATGGACTCATCCACCGCTGAGTGCCCGTCGGCCACCTCGCCATCCACGGGGATCTTCTCGCCAGGCCGGACTGCCACCACGTCCCCCACCCGGACCTCCTCCACGGGGATCTCGACCTCTGCGCCGTCGCGCATCACCCGGGCGGTCCTCGGCTGCAGGCCGATGAGCCGGCGGATCGCTTCCCCGGTCCCCGCTTTCGCCCGGGCCTCGATCAGCCTGCCGAGGAGGATGAGGGTGATGATGACTCCTACCGCCTCGTAGTAGAGCGAGCGGAGGTCTTCAGGGAAGGCGCCCGGGGAGGCGGTGACCGCCAGGCTGTACAGGAAGGCGGCGGAGGACCCGATGGTGATCAGCGTGTTCATGTCGGCGGTGCGGTGACGCAGGGTCAGCCAGCCGGTGCGGTGGATGGGCCAGCCGGTGTAGAGCATCACCGGTGTGATCAGCGTCAACTGGAACCAACCGTCGGACAGGAACGCCGGCAGCCAGGTCGGATCGTCGAGCAACTGGCCCACCATGGCGGCGAAGAGCACGGGGGCCGTGAGGATCGCCCCGACGATCACCCGCCGTGTCAAGTCGGTGATCTCGGCGCGGCGAGCCGCCGCCTCGTGGTCCTCGGTCTCCGGAGAACCCGGGTCCGAACGCTCCTCCACCCGGTAGCCGGCCTCGGCAACCCGGCGACCGAGTTCGGGGACGCCGACCAGGGCGGGGTCGAAGTCCACGGTTACCCGCTCGGCGCCGAAGTTGGCTTGCACCCGGTCCACCCCGGCCAACCGGTCGAGGGCCGCCTCGATGTTGCGCACGCAGGTAGGGCAGGTGACCCCGCCGCCGCGCAGCGCGAACTCAACGCGCCGGGTCTTGCCCACCTCGAGCGTGGGACCCACCCCGACCGCCCGTGCCACCTCGTGGGTGTGTGCGGCCGGCTCCGCTGCCTGCGCCGCTTGGGTTCCGGCCCCGTCGGGTTCGACGACCAGGGTGCCGTGCAGCATGTTCATGCCGCAGGCAAAGCCGAACTCGCCCGCCCGATCGGGGGTCAACTCCACGACTGTGCGCCCGAATGCCGCGAGCGACTTGGAGACCCCGAAGTCGGGGAACACCACCCGCGAGGAGCAGTCGCTGTTCTCCTGGCGGTCGAACACC
>JAZDHM010000067.1:0-2008 GCA_043805935.1 Actinomycetota bacterium | reverse complement strand
GGAGATCGCGGAATCGCCGAGGGGTAGCGAGCGCGACGATGGCCCCCGAACTCTCGGGGGCCATCGATCGGATCAGTGAACGGTCACGGTCAGGCCGAACGTCTCCAACGGCTCAGCCTGCTCCCACGGCCGGAGGTAGACCAGGCGCACCTGGGTCTGCCCTGCCGCCACACCGGTGAACGTGAAGGTGTACTGCCCGCCGGAGCCGATCAAATTGGAGTCGCTCCGGTACTCGGGATCGGTGGTCGAGAGCACCGACTCGTCGATGCCATCGACCTGCCACCCGTACCCGGTGGTGGGGTTTCCGTCGAGCACGACGGAAAACGACTCGCCGACGCCCAGCTCAATCGAGCGGCCTTGGTCCGCGGCCGTGAAGGCCTGCGGCTCGCTCGGCTCATCACTCGACATCGCCGTCGCCGCCAGGGCTCCGGCGGCGACCAGGGCGACCAGGACGAGCCCAGCGATCAACACACTGCGCTTGCTCATGGCGATCACCTCTTGGTCGAACCACTTTCTTCGCCCCCTCGCAGTCATGAGACGGCGGCGGGACGGGAACGGTTCCGGGCAATCGCCCCGGATGCCGTCGACGGACGCGACGCTCGGTGATCCGGCGCCAATAGAAGCGGGGCCGGAGGAACCCTCCGGCCCCGCAATGTCACGCCGTGGTCTTCAGGCCCTGCGGTCCTTGGCGATGTTGACCTTGAGCTGACGACCGTCGACGCTCCGGCCGTCGATCGCCTTGATGGCGGCAGTGGCCTCGGCCGACTGCGCCATCTCGACGAAACCGAAACCGCGCGAGCGGCCGGTCTCCCGGTCGGTGACGACCTGGGCGTTGGTGACCTCACCGTGCTCGGCGAACAGTGCCCGCAGGTCTGCGGACGTGGTGCCGAAGGCAAGATTGCCAACGTAGATGTTGGTGGACATGCAATTGCTCCTTCTGATCGAACCGTCGTAGGGGAACGCCCCGCAGGTGGGGTCCCCGGTCGCCGTCACCGATGGAGTCGATGCGGTCCGGGGGTCCTGCGGCGACTTCACTCGACGGACACAAGGAGCGAAGACCGGCGTCACACGCAACCGGCGTGTGCGGACACCCACACTAGCAGTCGCCGAAGCGGCGTTCGTCAAGATCGCGGCGATTCGCTACCTGGTCGCCTGCATCTCCCGATGCTCGACGGTGCCGTCGGCGTGGAGGGCGAACCGGCCGGCGCCGCGGGGATGGACCGGGGCGGGGCCGGCCCAGGGCCATCCTCCGAATCCGGTCCGCCGGTAGTCGTCGACCGCTTGGCGGAGCTCCTCGGCGGAGTTCATGACGAACGGCCCCATCTGGAACACCGGTGCGCCGATCGGACGGCCCTGGAGCATGAGGAACTCGGCGGGTCCACCGAGGTTGCGCAGCGTGCTGCCGGCCTCGGGACGAACCCTCGCTCCGGTCTTGGCGCCGATCCGCACGCCCGACACGTCCACCTGGTCGCCTTGGAACAGATGAAGCATCCGGTTGACCCCCGGAGCGGCCGGAGGCACCGTCCACTCGGCGTCCGCGGCGAGGCGGATGAGCCAGATCGCCAGGCCCGAGTCGGGGCGTGCCGCCCACGAGTCCGGGGGCGGCGCAGGGGGCGTGGAGCCCTGAAGCGACCCGGCGATGGCGGTGACGCTCACCCCGCGTGCCGGCTCCACCGTGGGGATGTCCTCACCCCAGAGCATTCCGAAGTACGCGGGCACCATCTTGGACGCCGGAGGGAGGTTCAACCAGATCTGGAACAACTCGAGCAGGTTGGGTCCGTCGGGGTCGAGGAGGGGGAACATCTCGGCGTGCTGGATCCCGCTGCCGGTGGTGAGCCATTGGGCGTCCCCCTGCCCGTACCGGGCGGTGGCGCCGAGTGAGTCGGAGTGGTCGACGTAGCCCCGCCGCACCACGGTGACCGTTTCGAAGCCCCGGTGGGGATGCTGGGGGAAGCCGGGGACGAGCTCCCCGTGGTACATGCTCCACCCGTCGATGTAGGAGAAGTCG
>JAZDHM010000066.1:0-10356 GCA_043805935.1 Actinomycetota bacterium | reverse complement strand
ATCGATGCCACCCCGGCGCAGCGTGCCGCCGCCGTCAAGGCGTTCATCGACGCCGGCGAGGGGCTCTCCGCCGCCGGGTACTGCGACACCGAGGCCGAGCAGGTGGCGTTCGCCAACAGCCTGGGACAGCGGGCCGCGGGGAGCGTCACCAGGGCGACCATCGACGGCATCCATCAGACCGGGGAGAGTGCCGGTTCGGCGCACCAGACCTCGGCGCGGTTCGCCGACCTCGGCGGGAAGGCGGCCGGGGAACTCGCCGCCGACCGGGCCCGGCGAGGCATGAAGGCATTCGACCTCAAGCCGGGGGAGTACGCGGTGGTACTCGCTCCCGAGTGCGTGGCGACGATGGCGATCTTCATGGGCTTCTACGGGTTCTCCGGAAAGGCGTTCGAAGAGGGAGCCTCGTTCGTCGAGATCGGGGCATCGCAGTTCGACCCGAGGATCACTATCACCGACGACCCTATGTCGCCCGACGCGTTGGGGCTTGGCTTCGACACCGAGGGGACGCCGAAGCGGGCCTTGGACCTGGTGCGCGCCGGCGTGACCAAGGGCCTAGTACACGACCGCCGGAGCGCCCGCAAGGCGGGCACCCAGTCGACCGGCCACGCCTTCGCAGACGCCTCGCTGGGGCCGGTGACGGCGAGCCTGGTGGTGGCGGGGGGCGGCGACGCCGTCACCGACATGATCGCCTCGGTCGACCGGGGGCTCTACGTGGCCACCTTCAACTACTGCCGCATCCTCGATCCGAAGAGCCAGGCGGTGACCGGGCTCACCCGCAATGGCACGTTCATGATCGAGAACGGTCGGATCACCGGTGCGGTGACCAACCTGCGGTTCACCCAGTCGTTCGTCGCCGCGCTGGCGCCGGGCCGGGTGCTCGGCGTCGGCGACGACCTCCGCTATGCCGATTCCGAGTTCGGCGCCGGGATCGTGCGGGCACCGTCGCTGCACCTCGCCGGATGGAACTTTACCGGGGGTGCGGAGGGGTGAGAAGTAGTCTCCGGCTTCCCGTTACCAGTTTCCAGGATGGCGAGCCTGTCGGACGACTGGTAACCGGCAACTGGAGTCAGCCGCTGCGGCACTCCGTGGCGATCTCGAGGATCGGTGACGAGTCCGTGGGTGCGTTGGCTCCGAAATAGAAGCACAACACTCCGCCGGAGTCGGTGTATCGGTAGTAGTGCTCTTCGCTGTTGCTGCCCGCTGTGACCCCGTTCCCGTACGCCGCCTTCAGGTCGGTGAGCGTGTCCCCGACGGTGATGCCCTTGGCGGTGGTGGCGTAGTTGTCGGGCCGGGGGGTGCCGGCGGCGTCGTCCGAGGGACCTTCGAAGCGGATCCGGGCGAGGGTCTCCGGACGGTCCGGGTTGATGGGATCGGGACCGTAGAAGAGGAAGGCGAACCCCTCGATGAAGATCCCCCGCAACCCCATGTCCAGGGGATCGGTGATCGAATACCAGCCGGTGTCGAACTCCTCGTAGTTCCCCCGGACCCCGTGGCCGAAGAACTCGAAGAGTTTGGTGATCACGGTGTCGGCGTCGGCCCCCAGCGAGAGCTTCGTTCCGTTGTAGGTGACCCCGTTGGTCGCCAGGATCCAGTCGCCGGCCTTGGCGGTGCCGGCGATCACGCCGACCTCGATCGCAAAGGTGACCGGTTCGGTTTCCGTCCCGATCTCGATGCGGTAGTCCCCGGCCGCGTCGATCTCCCACACCAGGCGTTCCGGCGGAGTGATGATCGATCCGCTCGGGTCGGTAACGGTCACCGCGAGGCCCGCTCCCTGGACGAGGGCCACCGAGAGCGTGCTTCTCGACAGGAGCGTGATCGTGAAGACCTCCGGGTCCGTGGAGGCGGTATTCCCGACCACCGTGACCGGGTCGTCGGCGACCGTGAGCTCGCGAGGCTGCGCGCATCCGCGGGAGAGGTTTGCGAACGTGTCCTCGTCGACCGCACCCGTGGTCGCTCGTCCCAGGGCGGCCTGGGCCGCCTGAACGGCGGCGAGCGTCGCCGGGCCGTAGTTCCCGTCGATGGTGAGGTCGCCGTAGCCGTCGCAGCCGAGCAGGAACTGGATGGCCTCGACCGTCTCGTTGTGGTCACCGGTCTCGGCGATCGGCGGGCTCGCCGGCAGCGTCGTCGTGGTGGTCGTCTCGACCACGGTGGTCGACGTCGTCGTGGTGGTCTCGGGAGTCGTGGTCGTGGCCGCGGTCGTGGTCGTTGCGCCCCCGCCGCTGTCGCACGCGGCGATGACGAGAGTGAGCACAGCGAGGAGTTGCACCGGCCGGCCGACGAGTCGTCTCATGGTGTACCTGCCCTCAAGTTCGGGTCCCGGGAGCGCCTCGACGAACGGTACTCCGTGAGAGCGCAGCGTTAGAAGCGGGCCGCAACGTCGGATCGCATGCGTCTCCCCAGGAGGGACGTGGTCCCGAGGGGAGCGGGGTACTCAGTCCAAGGCGGTCGCCGCCTCTTGGGTCAGAGACGCGGGATGTTCCTTGAAGGGGGCCGGCTCGTCCAGGGTGCGCGGGGGCTGAGACACGGGTCCTCGGTACAAGCTGACACTGGTCGTGGGTACCGTGAGTAGACGCAGGAAGTCCAGGGTGCGCAAGGGGAGACCATGACCACACTCGAGAACCGTCCCAATACCGCACTCCTCGTCGTCGACGTGCAGAACGGCGTCGTCGGGGGGGCCTACGAGCGCGACGCGGTAGTCGCCAACGTCGGCACGCTCGTCGAGAAGGCACGGCGGGCAAAGGTCCCGGTCGTCTGGGTCCAGCACTCGGACAAACAGCTTGCGAAGGGAAGCGACGACTGGCGGATCGTCCCCGAGCTGACTCCGGACGACACCGAGCCCCTCGTCGAGAAGAACTACGGCGACTCCTTCGAGAACACGACCCTCGAGACTGTGCTGTCGGACCTTGGAGTCGGGCGACTCGTCGTGGCCGGAGCACAGACCGATGAATGCATCCGCTCCACACTCCACGGAGCGTTCGTCAGGGGGTACGACGCCACCCTGGTGAGCGACGCCCACACGACCGAGGACCTGACGGCATGGGGAGCGCCGCCGCCGGATCAGGTCATCGCGCACACCAACATGTACTGGAGCTCCCACAGGGCGCCGGGGCGGACGGCCGGGACGGTCGAAACCAAGGATGTCGACTTCGGCGGCACGTCCTGAAGGACCGTGTGAGGCATTCGGCGAATCGCCATTGACTACAACTGGCAGCGCGACCCGCTCACAACCTGAACAGGCAGTGCCCGGCACAACCAACGCCGTGAACACGCACTCCCCTCAGCCAGCGTGCGGGAATGACACATGAGCCGCGCAGCGGCGAGGCAAGGTGCGGAGCCCCCGGGGGATGCTTGTGAGGAGGAGAGTGTCCCGCAGCTGGGTCAGGGTGGGGGGGTTCGCTGAAATGTGCTTGGTCCGGGGTCGGCACCAGGCGGCTTGGTGGCGGTGACGGCGATGAAGGCAGCGCCGATCGTGGTGATCCCTGCGAGAACAGAGTCGGTGGGCGCAAGAAGCCGTGCGACCGGGGTTATGGGCGGGTAGTACACCGCCCCTTGGATTCGACCTAGCGTCAGTCCCGACCGCCGGACGAGATCGCTGAGCTGTCTTGGCGAGCGGAACGCGGCTTGGCGCCACAGTGGAGAGCCGAACCACGAGCGGAGGCGACGCCACGCCGCCCAGATGCTCCAACGGTTGAGTTCGCCGACCACCAGGCGACCACCTGGGCGGATCACTCGGGCCATCTCCTTCAGCGCAGCCGCAGCATCGGGCAGGAAGCAGAGGACGGTCACCGCGACCACCACATCGAAGGTATCGGCGTCGAACGGGAGACGCTTCACATCGGCGACGTGGAGATTGATGCTGACCCCGACGTCAGCGGCGCGCCGTCGGGCGGCTCCGATCATGGCCGCGGAGGCATCGACCGCATCGACCTGGGCACCGCGGCGTGCGGCCTCGATCGCATAGGTGCCATCACCGCAGCCCACATCCAGCAGGCGCATGCCGGTGAGAGGACCCATGAGACCGAAGATGGCCTCAACCACCCGGCCCTCGGTGATGGCGCCGACGGCACTTTGCCGCCAGCGCTCGTAGTCGTCGGGGGTGACCATGGCGATACCACTGCCTCCGGGGGAGCGCCCCTTCAGAAGACCAACACCCGGGCCGCCGGCTGGGTCCAGTCGGTCAGCTCCTCCATGGTGCTGCGGCGGCATCCCTCGGCAAGCTCTGCCTCGGTGATGCCACGTGCGTCCATGCAGGTTCCACACACTCCGATCACGCCGCCACGACGGATGACGCTACGCAACATGAGTCGAGGTTGTAGTGGCCCTGGGGCACCTTCTGACCAGCCTTGGCGCAGGCCGCGGCGTCACCAAGCAGAAACACCTGCACCACCTCTCCCTCCCGTATTGCCAGCGACCCGGCGAGACGTAGGCCGTTGTAGCTGCGCTCCGTCCCATACGGGGGATCGTTGAGGATGAACAAGGTGGTGCCCATGGCTACTCCCAACTTGATGCGGGCGGCGTGATGAGTCCGACCCGCAAGGTAGCGCTACAGATCGAGCCGCCGGCCGGTTGCCCGATACGTGGTCGCCGGGCATCGAGAACGGTGACCGTCCCCTCGGCCATAGTGCGTAAATGTCACCCCAGGCCGGGGCCGTCTCGGTTGGATCTTGGCGGCGGTCAGAAGGATGGTGTGCCCATAGCGGCCGTGATCATCGCGATGGCCTCGGCATCGCTGCCGAGATAGAGGACGATCACCCGCCCCCGGATCCAGAAGTGGGGTGCTCCAATCCACTCAACCTGAGTGCCGTTGACGCTCCAGCCATCCGCAAGGATTGTTGAGGAGTCCCGCTCGCGGGAGGAGGTGTCGGCGTATTCATAGACCCTGAGCTCGTGTCCGTTCGCCGCCAGCTTCCGAGCATCCACGGAGAACGGGTCACCGGGTGCCGATCCAGCGTCCTGAACCTGCACGCCGTTGTCGGTGAGGGCTGTCACCACGTCATCGTGTGAGTAGTGGTCGCTTTCGCCGCAGCCCACCAGTGTTACGACGAGAACTCCGACCAGGAGGCGGCGCATGCCCGAGACCGTAGTGACCGCTGCCTGGTAGCGCGGCGACACATCCCCGTCCCCTCGGCCATAGTGCGTAAATGTCACCTGGTCGATCCGAGGGCTCTCATCGGGCGGGAACAACCTCGACGGGAAGATGACCGCCTACATCGCCACCCTGCTCGGAGATGCGGTACCAACCAGGAGGAACTGCGGGGATTGAGATCTGGAATACCCTCGGCACCCGATATCCGATCGCGGGCATAGTCGTGGTCTGGCCGGGTGTCCCCGGGACAACTCTCCCGGGATCATTCAGGCCGTGTTCCAGGAGATGGGTGGCGACCCACTCGGCACCGTTCCAGCACTCCCACGATGCGCCCCAGCCGACGAGTTCCTCGCCACCTCGCGCCGCGGCATCCACTCCGATGTCGAGGGTGGCAGTGGCGCCAGCGGTCACCGGGTTGGGGATGAGCGTGAGTACTCCGGCGAGTTCGGAAGTGCGCTGTTCAGGTGGGGCTGACTCGCATCCGAATCCGGTGGGATCGGCGTCGCCACTGCATGCCGCCGCAATCACCAGGATTGAGGCGGCAATCGGCATGGGTCGCATCGCCTCGCGAGTGTATGCGGAGCCGGGATGTCCGCTCATCCGACGGGTGACATCCCGTCGACTCGGCCAGCGTACGTAAATGTCACCTGAGCGTGGCGAGGGTAGGGGTGCTGAGGTGTTCGAGTTGTGGACCATGAGGCGACGGAGGTTTGATCGTCCGCAGGCGGGGGGGTGTCGTATCGTGGGTTGGTATGAGCGGAGGGGGCGATTTCTTCAACGATCCCGACGGGCGTGTCGCTCGGGATGCCGACATCGGGCGGTTCATCGAGGCTGAGTCGAAGGGGCGGCTGCGGGCACTGCCCGGGATCATCGCTGGTTCGCTTGCGGTCGTCACGGTGATCGGTCTGGTTCTTCTGCGGCCCACCGGTGCGAATCGTCCAAACTTGTCGGAGATCGGGATCGTGGGTGAGGTGTATGAGGCGGTGGTCGTCGCTGTGGACGTTCAAGGATGCCAGGGGAGCACCGATCCTGAGGCCCTTCAATGCCAGGAGGTCCAGTTCGAGCTCACCCAGGGGCCCGACAAGGGCGACGTGACCGGGCTCGAATCGGTCATCGCGGACACCAGCCCGTTCTTCACCGTGGGTGATCGGGTGGTGCTGGCCTACCAAGCGGACGCCCCGCCCGGCTTCGAGTATGCGTACTTCGACCGCCAGCGTCGCTCGGTTCTGATGTGGCTGCTGATCGGGTTCTCCCTCGCGGTAATCGCCCTCGCCCGTTTCCGAGGTGTCGCAGCTCTGCTGGGCCTGGGGGCAAGTCTGCTGGTGGTACTCGGGTTCGTGGTCCCGGCGATCCTCGACGGCCGCGACCCGATGCTGGTGGCGATCGTCGGTGCCTCCGCGATCGCGTTTCTCGCCCTCTACGCCGCGAACGGCATCACGCGGATGACCACGGTGGCGCTCCTCGGAACGTTGTCCGCGTTGATCGCGACGGTGGTCCTGTCGTGGTTGGCCGTTGGCGCGGCGCATTTCACCGGACTCACTGAGGACGCCAGTTTCGTAGTCAGCCTGACAGGCACGGTGAACCTGCAGGGCCTCCTCCTCGCCGGTATCGTCCTGGGGAGTCTCGGGGCAATCGACGACGTCACCGTGACCCAGGCCTCCGCCATCTGGGAACTGCGCGCGGCGAACCCCACCATGCATCCCGGGCGTCTGTTCGCATCGGGTATGAAGGTCGGACGCGACCACATCGCCAGCACGGTCAACACCCTGTTCCTCGCTTACGCCGGTGCCTCGATGCCACTTCTGCTGTTCTTTGTCCTCAGCAACCAGTCTCTCGGCACATTCCTCAACTCCGAGACGGTCGCGGTCGAAGCGGTCCGGACCCTCGTCGGAAGCATCGGACTAGTCACAGCCGTCCCGCTCACAACCTGGCTGGCAGCGTTGATGGCCAGTCATCCCGTCGAGGGCGGGCCAGCGACCCACCACCACTGAGGCGCATCCGATACCGAAGCGAACTCCGGCGAAGTCTCGACAGGGCGCCGAGGCACTGCTGACGTCACCGTCCCTTCCGCCAGCGTGATCACATCAGAGGGCCTCTTCTCGTCCCGCTCACCTCACCAGCGCGGCGATCAGCCCCTCGTTGACCTTTCCGTCCCCTGCCCCGCGGATCGGCGTGATCGAGATCAGCCCGTCGGCGGCCGCAGCGACGTCGGTGCCGTCAATGGTGGCCGGGTCGTGGACCAGCCCGCCGTACGAGTGGACGTACACCCCGGGCGACTGCTCGGCGAACAGCCGGTCGTAACCCGACTCCGCCACCCGGGTGTGGCGTCGCGGGGTGCGGACGGTGGCGACGTCGGGGATCCCGACGTTGAGCACGTCGCCGGGGCGGGCGGCGGCGATCGCCTCGGCCACGATCCCGGCGGCGATGCTGGCAAGGCGCTCCCAGGTGGGCAAGGCCTTCGGGGTGAGGATGTGCTGTTTCCACTGGCGCCACGGGACGGTGTGGGAGCCGGTGGAGAAGGCGATGGCCGGCACCCCGGCGATCCCCGCTTCGAGAGCCGCCCCGGCGGTGCCGCTCGACTGGAGGTAGGCAGACCCGTGGTTGTATCCGATGTTGACCCCGGACACCACCATGTCGGGCATGGCTCCGCTGAGGATGTGGACCCCCAGCTGGACGCAGTCGGCGGGATAGCCGCTGCAGGTGAACATCTCGATGCCCTCGACCGTGGTGGTGGCCACGGTCACCGGGTCGAACCGGGTGATGGCCTTGCCCACCCACGACCGCTCCCGGTCCGGTACCACCACGGTCACCGTGGCGATCCGGGCGAGGGCGGCGGCGAAGGAGGGCAGTCCGGGAGCCTCGACACCGTCGTCGTTGGTGAGCAGGATGGAGGGCATCGCCGCAACGCTACCGGGAACCCGAGGCGTCTCCGGCGCCGTCGAAGCGGTGACCTACCCAAAGGATCGGACACCATGCGCAAGTCCGTCGCCGTCGTGGCCGCTCTCGTCATTGCCGTGACCGCCTGCACCGGAACGTCGACCACGTCGACCACCACCCGCGGCCTCGGTTCGTTCACCGGGCACTTCGATCCGACACAGATCAGCTTCGCCGCCCATCTCACGCCGTTCTCGGCCTGCGACGGCGTCCTCGCCTACTTCAAGGAGGAGGCGCTCCGGCAGGTGACCGCCTACGGGCTCGACGGCTACCCCGGCCCGATCATCTACGAGCGCGGTGGGTTCTTCCCGGCGGCCGACGAGTTCGTCACGACGATGGCAGCCACCACCACCGCCGGGTCATCGAACGCAGGTGGCGAAAGTACCGGCTACTCCGGGACGAACGTCCAGGTGGTCGGGGTGGACGAGCCGGACATCGTCAAGACGGACGGAACCCGCATCCTGTCGATCGTGAACGGGGTGCTGCGCTACGTCGACGTGTCGGGTGGCGCTCCCGAGCTGCTCGGCCAGCTCACCCTCGAGGCCGGCTGGGATCAGCAGTTCTTCGTCTCGGGTGACCGCGCCTTCATCTTCTCCAACGGCGACATGTACGCCATGCCGTTCTTCACCGAGGGCGACGCCCGGATCATGCCCCCCTACGGGTACGGGTCCCAGACCATCGTCCAGGAAGTCGACCTGTCGAATCCCGCACAGATGAAGGTGGTGCGCACCCTGCGCATCGACGGGACCTACCTGAGCTCGCGTGCCGTGGGCGACACGGTGCGCGTGGTCGTCTCGTCCTATCCGCGGAACCTGCCGTTCGTCTACCCGTCGAGCGAGGCGGCCGAGGATCTCGCCCTGGAGACCAACAAGCGGGTCATCCAGGAGTCCACCATCGAGAACTGGCTTCCCTCGTACGTCCTCTACGATCGCTCGGGCGACGAGATCGACTCCGGGATGCTCGTCGAATGCAGCCGGATGAACCGCCCGGCCGACTTCTCCGGTTTCGACACCCTCTCGGTGCTCACCCTGGACCTGGGGTTGGCTCTCGACGCGATCGCCGGAACCGGCGTGATCGCCAAGGGAGAGACGGTGTATGCCTCGGCGACCAGCCTGTACGTGGCGACCAACGTCTGGGTGCCGGGTGACGCCGACCAAGCCGTCCTCGACGGCCTGGGCGAGCGCTACACCACTTCGATCCACCGCTTCGAAATCAGCGGGACCGGTCCGGCCTCCTACCGCGCCAGCGGGTTGGTCGACGGGCATCTTCTCAACCAGTACTCGATGGACGAGTACGACGGGTTCCTCCGGGTCGCCACCACCGACGGCGCCCCGTGGGGGACCACCGACACGACCAGTTCCCACATCGTGGTGCTCACCGAGCGCGGCGACGAACTGGTGCAGGCCGGTGAGGTCGGGGACATGGGCCAAGGCGAGTCGATCTACTCGGTGAGGTTCATCGGTCCGGCCGCCTACGTCGTCACCTTCCGCCAGGTCGACCCGCTGTACGTGGTCGACCTGAGCGACCCGGAGGCGCCGACGGTGAGCGGCGAACTGAAGATCAACGGGTACTCGTCGTACCTGCACCCCCTGGGCGATGGGATGCTCCTCGGCATCGGCCAGGACGCCAACGACCAGGGCATGACCAAGGGGGCCAAGGCGACGCTGTTCGACGTGTCCGACCCATCGAACCCCAGAGCGGTCTCGTCGTGGACCCTGGCCGACGCCTATTCGGACGTCGAGTGGGACCAGCTGGCGTTCCTGTACTGGGCGCCGGCGAGCATCGTGGTCCTGCCGATGCAGTCGTGGAACACCCAGTTCATCGGAGCCGTGGTCCTGAAGACCGACGACGGCCTGCGTGAGTTCGGCCGGATCAGCCACCACATCGAGACGAACGACCTGCCGTCGGACTGCCGTGAGGTCCGCCCCGACACCTCCGACGCCGGCGTGGTGATCCAGATCTGCGGACCGGGCGAGACGGGTGTGGTGAGCGGGTACTACTGCAGCCCCGCCTACGACGGCGTCGCCAGCATCGAGGAGGGATACGGCGTCGAGCTCGGCGAGGTCGGGCCCACCGACACCGTGTCGATCTGCTGGCAGGACTACGGCATGCAGGATCCGCAGATCCTCCGGTCGCTGGTGATCGGGGACACGCTGTGGACCCTGTCGTGGCGGTCGCTCCAGGCGAACACCCTCGACGACCTCAGCGTGACCGGCTCCGTGTTCTTCGGGTAGAACGTGGTGGAGGCGGCCTTAGGGCCGCCACCCCCACAAATCGCCACCGGGGGCGGCCGTCCGGTGGGGGTTTTGGTGGGAGGGGTCGTGGCGCCGGCGCAC
>JAZDHM010000065.1:0-9816 GCA_043805935.1 Actinomycetota bacterium | reverse complement strand
CGATCAGGTGCTCATCGACCAGCTCCCCGAAGTCGACGAGACGTTCGCCGGGCCACTCACCCGAGTGGTCGACCTGGGGGACGACTACCTGGTATTCGATCCGGTGCGGGTCCGCTGGGCACGCCTGCCGGGTGACGCCTCCACCGATGCCTCGTTCGCGGTGATCGGCCGCGAGATCTATCTGGCAACGCTCGACGACTCCGGAGCCGTCTCGGTGTCGGCCGTGTCCACCGAGGTGCCGATCGCCCTTTCCACGGGCGAATGGCAGCCGACCCGTCTCCTCGGGGTCCTGGATTCCCTGTTGGTCTTCGGGGCGCAACGCGAGGACACGACCCAGTCCAGTGGGATCGAGACGGCGATCATCGGGGTCGATCCGCTGACCGGGTTGATCCAGTGGTCGCTGACGGTGGCCGATCAGTCGAGCGGAGCATTCGTCCCGACGAACGGTTTCCGTGATCCGTACGGCGATCGCGTCGAGATCGAGCTGACCCCGGTCGACGCGGCCGTGCCCGCCGGCCACGTCATCGTCACCCCCACCGACACCGGCGGCGCAGAGGGGGTGCTGGCGTCGGGCATCCCGAGCACTGCACCGGTGATCGGATGGTCCGGCCAGGACGAGCTGCTGTGGCCGGTCGAGGGCCTCACCAGCCTCTCGACCACCGATCCGAGCAACGGGCTCACCGGGCAGGTGACGTTGCCCTTGGCGGACATGTCACCAATCGGCTTCTGGCCCGTCGGCGACGGCACTCACGTCCTCGTCGACGACGGATCCGTCCTCCTCCTCGCCGACATCGACGGGATCGGGTTGCGGGTGCTCACCGAGGATTGCCCGAGTCCGGCCTTCGCCGAGCCGGGCTGGGGCGTCGCCGGTTAGCGAGCGTTCTTGGAGCGCGCTCTCAATCGACCGCGTCCTGGATCGGGTCGAGGATGGCTTCGGGGTCGTCGACCTCGCCCTTCTTGGCCTTCTTCTTGCGCTTCTTGGCGTCCTCGTTGGGCCTGGGCATCGTCGGGATGGCGCGGTGCCGCTCGATGTCGAACCCTTCGGGTTCGGGGTCGAAGGCGATGAAGCCGACGGGGCGGTGAATTGTCCGCGAGCCCTGGACGATCCCGAGAATGTCGGCGACGTCGTCGCCGGAGATCGTCTTGCGCTCGACCAGGACCCCGGCCAGTTTGAGCACCTGTTCGCGGTGCTCGTCGAGGAGGCCGTACACGTCGTCGTACAGGCCCTGCAGTTTGCGCTCCACCTGCTGCCCGAGTGACCGCAGCACCCGGTCCGTCGGGTCGGGCCCGCCGCCAACCGATGACTGGGAGATGCCCAGGTAGGACGACAGCCGGTCGCCCATTCCCCAAACGCCTTCCATGGCCGCCGCGGTGCGCGTGGCCGCCATGAGGTCGCCGCTCACCCCCGAGGAGTTGTCTGCACCGAAAAACAGCCGCTCCCCCGCCAGCGATGCCAGCGACGTCTTGATGTCGGCCTCCTTCTCGGAGCGCCACGCGGTGAAGCGGTCCTCGATCGGGATGTTGCTGACGAACCCACCGGTGTCACCTCGGCGCTCGATGGTCACGATGTCGATGGCGGCGTGGGTGCGGAGGAGATGAGCCGCCACGGCGTGTGACGCCTCATGGATCGCCACCGCCCAACGTTCTCTGACCACGTACTCGTGATCGTCGGGTGGGCCGAACTGCTTCAAGGCCTTGGCGTGCCAGACGTCGGAGAACTGGACGGTGTCCCGCTCCTCGCGAATGGCGTGGATGAGCGCCTCGTTCACCAGATCCTTGATCTGGGCACCGGAGAAGTACGGGGTGGTGATTGCCACCTTCTCTACCTGCTCCGGCGTCAGATCGTGCTTGACCTTCTTGAGGTAGCCGTCGAGCGTCTTGACCCGCCCTTCCTTGGACGGGTAGCCGACCTTGTAGATCCGGTCGATGCGGCCCGGGCGGAGCAGCGCAGGGTCGAGAGCCCCCGGCATGTTGGTCGCCATCATGATGAGGATGCGGTACTTGGGCGGCGGCTTGGGCTTCATGCCCAGCACGCGCCTGATCCGGTTGCTCAGGCCGCGCGGCTTGGTGAGCCCCGAGATCTCGGTGAGGAGAGCTTGCAGCGTCCCCATGCCTCCGCCGCCCATGCCGCCCCCCATGACGAGCCGATCGACCAGCGTCCGCCTCTCCTGAGGCGCCGGCGGGACAACGAGCTCATCGACCAGGGCACGCTGGGTGGCCGGGCTCAGGTAGGCGAATCCATTGCACGACCCGATGAAATCACCGAGGGCGGTGCCCTCCGCCTGCGGCGGGCCGCCGCCCAAGGAGCCGCCGCGGCTTCCCAGCGAGTCGGCCTCGTCGAAGAAGACCACGACGCCGCCGTACTTGATCGACAGCTTGCGCAGCTTGCGGAACAACCGCTTGACCTTGAGGATGCCCACCCCGAAGAACATCTGGATGAAGGCCCCGGGGTCGACGAACACGAATGGCTTGCCGACCTCGCCGGCGACGGCCTCGGCGATCAGGGTTTTGCCCGTGCCGGGCGGCCCCCACAGGAGGATGCCGCCGGGGATGTAGCCGCCCTTCGCCTCGATCTCATCCGGCTTCTCCAGGAAGGCGATGTTCTCCTTGATGTGCGACAGCACGTGGTCCTGGCCCCACACCCGCTCGAACCGGGTCTCGATGTCCTCCGGGTACACGATGTCGATGCCGCCTCGCGACAGGAACCAGAAGATGGCGACGAACTGGAACATCACCAGCGCGCCGTACATCGCGAACTGCAGGATCACCGGCAGGGCGTCGAGGAAGATGTCGGGGGCTCGGGTGATCGCCTCGGCCGGCGAGTTGATGTCGCTGCGGAGGAACATCGCCAGGTAGGCGTAGATCAGGATGAGGAGCACCCAGCGGGTCACTCGGCGCACCCGGAACCTGGTGAAGTCGCCGACCCGCTTGGTGACCTGGCGGTTGGTGCCCTCGAACACCCGGTCGGACCAGAACCGGTTGTATGCACTCCAATGCTCGGAGACCAGGTAATGCATCTGGCGCAGCACCTCGGCGGCGATCAGCACCAGGACGATCCGCCCCAAGGTGGTGGCAGCGAAGTCGTTGAACGCCTCGCGCAACGAGGTGAACGGGTCGTTGACGTCCTTCCAGATGAAGAAGCCGCCGACGACGGCCAGGAACAGCAGCACCTTGACCCGGTCGAACAACGGGGCGTGGCGGCGGGTCTGGCGGTCGGTCATCGGGTGTTCACCAGCCACGAGTCGATCACGTCCGTGATGGCCTGCTGATGGTCGATGAAGCAGTCGATCGTGCAACCAACCGCGATCGAATACATCTTGGTGACCTCCGGGTCGGTGACCGAGACGAGCGAGACGACCGCCTGCTCGTTGGTCCCCGCGTCGGTGTAGCGCACGACGACCTGGATGCCGTCGAACCCGTCACCGAGGCTGACGTCGTCCTTGGCGAGGATCTGCGCCGACGACTGCTGGTGGTATGGGAACACGACCTCGGCGAGGAGGAACCGGGAGATGTAGTCGCGGTTTCCCGAGGAGATCGATCGCACCACCGCCGACCCGACCGGGACCGTCATGGCGGCCGGGTCGATGACCACGCCCGAGCCGCCGACGCCACCATCGAACACGACCCGCGACACGATCGGCAGGTCGATGATGTCCTGGAAGACGAAGGGGGTGTCGGTGACGCCCTCGAGATCGGGCTCCTGCAGGACCGTCCAATCGGCGGGCAGCTGGAAGAACATCGATTGCCCGTCGTCGCGGACCGCCTGGAGGCCGCCGCCCCCGTCCGACCCGCATGCCGCCGCGACGAGGCCCACGAGGGTCATCGCGACCAGGGTGAGACGGCGAAACATGGCGGGACGGTAGCCGGGCCGGGGACCTGAGGGAGCGGAGCTCGGGCTTTTCCGAAGCGGGCGCCGGGCCATGGCGGCCGGTGCCCGCCGGCACGCCGGATCATGCCGGACGCCAGCCAATTCTTCCTCTTCCTTCAAGCCCTGACACTGCGGGGTCGATACAGACCCGATGGCTGCGCTGCCCCGCAACCGGGGAGGCCGCGATCCGGCTTCCCGCGATTCGAACCTCGCGTCGATTTGGCGCGGGTTGAATCGCGTGGCGCTTCGGATCGGCATGTGGCTCGGCCCGGCGGCGACCGTCGGATACGCCTTCGGCCTGAAGGCCACCGGTCGGCCGGCGTTCGTAGTGATGGGCGGCCTCAGCATCGCCATCGGGGTGTCTTCCTTCGTCCTCGTCCGCCGCCGCATCGACGACGCCGGGACCCTCCTGATGCTCGGCGGCGTGGGCGCCGTGGTAGCCGCAACCCTCGTTCCCCCGGTGGTACGCGGCTCGATGGTCGGCGCCCTCGTGGTGCTCGCCACCCTGGCGATGCTGGCGCTCCCCGACCGGAGCCGCCGCTGGGTTGCCGCCCTACTCGTCCTGCTCGTCGCCGGCCTCCTGTCCTGGCCCCTCCTCGGCCTGTCGACCCCCGGGGAGGCGATCGCCACCGCGGCGGTCGCCCTGCCCAGCCTGCTCTTCGGCCTCCTCGGCGGAGGGCTCACCCGGGTGGCGCTGGAACGCAGCGAGCGCACCCGCATCGAGATCTTCCGGCGCGTCCCCGTCGGGCTGTTCCGCTCGTCGCCAGACGGACGAATCATCGACGCCAACCCCGCCGTCGCCGAGATGCTGGGCATGGCCCCCGAGACCCTGGTCGGGCACCCCATCGCCGACGTGCATGCCCGTGCCGACGACTGGACCGGGCTGGTCGCCGAGCTGGATGCCTCCGACGAGCCGAGGAGGTTCGCCCAGCGCATGGTGAAGACGGATGGCACGGTCATCTGGGTCCGGGGCGTCGCCAGGGCGGTGCGCGATGCGGAGGGCCGGGTGCTCTACCACGAGGGCGCCGTCGAGGACAACACCCAGCGCCGCGAGGTCGAAGAAGCCGCCCGCCTCAACGGCGAGCGATTCAAGAACGTCTTCGAGCGCGCTCCGATCGCCCTGTGGGAGGAGGACTTCTCCGGGGTGGCTCGCCGTCTCGACTACCTGCGGGGCCACGGGGTCACCGATCTGCGGGAGCACCTCCGGGACCATCCGGGAGAGCTGCACATCCTCCTCTCCCTCGTCGAGTACCTGGACGTCAACCCCGCAGGCATGAACCTGATCGGTGCGGTTTCCCGCGAGGACGCCATCGCCAGAGTCGTCCCCGACATCCCGCCTCCCGAGGTGGCGGCCTCGTTCATCGAGCAGTTCGCTGCGATCTGGGAGGGCCGGGACCATCTCGACCTCGAGGTGACTGGCAGGACGATCGGCGGCGAACGCCTCGACCTGTCCCTCTCCTGGGCAGCCGCCAGGAGCAACGACGGCTTCCTCGACGCCTCGCGGGTGATCGTGGCCCTGGCGGACATCGGGGTGGTGCGCCGGGCGGAACGAGAGCTTGCCGCCCTGCTGGCTTCAAAAGACGAACTGGTCGCATCGGTGTCACACGAGCTGCGCACCCCGATCACCACGATCATGGGGATGGCCTACGAGTTGCGGGACAACGCCGGCGGCTTCTCGGCGGACGAAACGTCCAGCCTCATCGATCTCATCGCCGAGCAGAGCCGCGAGCTCTCAAACATCGTCGATGACTTGCTCGTCGCGGCCAGGGCGGATCTCGACACGCTGGCGGTCCGTCCCGAAGTGGTCCCCCTCGCCGCCGAGGTCGCCCAGATCGTCGCATCGGCACCCGGGCTCTCCCCGGAAGTCGACATACCCGACACGGTCGCAGCATGGGTCGATCCACTGCGGTTCCGCCAGATCGTCCGCAACCTGCTGACCAACGCCCGCCGTTACGGAGGAGACGAGGTCCGCATCGAGGGCGGCATCGAAGCCGGCGGGGCGTATCTCCGCGTCATCGACGACGGCGCCGGCATACCGCCGGCAGACCGCGAGTCCGTATTCCTTCCCTACACCCGCTCCCACTCGGACACCGCCCTCCCCGGATCCATGGGCCTGGGCCTGCCGGTGTCTCGCCGGCTTGCTCGGCTCATGGGAGGCGACCTGACCTACCGCTATGAACGGGGGAGCGTCTTCGAGCTCACGGTGCCTGCGGCCAACCGTCGCGCCGTGGCGGTCTAGGGCTGCTGCCCTAGGCCTCGTCGGCCTTCGGCTCGTCGTCCTTCGCCGGACGCTGGGCGTCTTCGGTGAGCGGTGAATCGACCACCTGGTGCCGGTCCACGTACGTTGTGACGAAGGCCTGGATCGTCGCCGCCGCCGGCAGCGCCATCAGGGTCCCCGGGACTCCGAGCAGCGTGCCGCCGGCGATGGCCGACCCGAAGGCGACGGCCGGATGGAGCGCCATGGTCCGGGCGGTGATCCGGGGCGCGAGCAGGTAGTTCTCGATCTGCTGGTACACGATCACGTAGATGACGACGGCGATCGCCTTCCCCGGGCTCTCCAGGAGGGCGATGAGCAACGGCAGCGCTCCTCCCAGGTAGGTGCCGACCACCGGCACGAACTGCGACAGGACCGCCATCCACAGCGCCAGCGCGAGGGCGTAGGGAATCCCCACCACCGTGAACACCGCCCAGCCGACGGCGGCGGCGAACCCGGCCAGCAGCGTACGCGAGTAGAAGTAGGCGCCGGTCTTGTCGATGGCGATCTCCCACACCCTGAGCACTTCGATCTGGCGGCCCGCCGGGAGCAGCGAGCAGACGGTGCGGCGCAGCTTGGGCCCGTCGGCAGTCATGTAGAAGGTGAAGAGCCCGATGGTCAACAACTGGAACACCGTCGAGAGCAGAGCCTGGCCGACCCCGAAGATGCTGCCCGCGATGTCCGCGGCGAACGAGTTGAGATCCTGGTCGATGTTGTGAACCGCCTCGGAGAGCCGGGCGCTCGAGAAGTCGATGCCAAACCGGGCGAGGAACTGTGACGCCTGATCGATGTACTCGGGCAGCTTGGTGACCAGCCTGGTCACCTGGTCGATGATCAGCGGGATCATGAGGCCGATGAAGAGGCCGACGCTGGCCACCAGGGCGAGGAACATCACCCCGGTGCCCAGACCCCGCTTCCATCCCTTGCGCGCCAGGAAGTTGACGCCCGGCTCCAGGGCGATCGAGAGGAACAGGCTGATCCCGATGATGACCAGGAGGCTGCGCAGCTGGCGAAGGACGTGATAGGCGCTGAACAGCCCGACGATGACGACGACGATCATGATCAGGAGGCGGGGCACCCACCGGGGCATCCCCTGACGGTCACGATGGTCGCGGGTACCGGTCATCGCACGGGAGGGTACAGGGGAGAGCCTCGAGCTTTGAGCAAGTCCTGCCCAGCGCTCATGGCTCATAGCTGCCTCAGACCGCCAATGCCTCCACGATGCTCACACCGGGCATCCGCCCGAACACCTCCGGGTCGACCAGCACCTTCATCGAACGGCTCCCGCCGCCGACGATGCAGCGACCCAGAGCGACGATTCGGGCGTCGACGTAGACGGGAACCTCCTCCGGCACCCCGAACGGCGTCACGCCGCCGATCTCCATCCCGGTCACCTCGATCGTCAGTTCCGGTGAGGCAAACGACAGCTTTCGCACGTCGAGGAGGTCGCGAACCGCGTGGTTGACGTCGAGCCGGGTGGTGGCCAGGGCCAGGCAGAGGGCATGGCGCCCCTCGGGCTTGCGCGACGCCACCAAGATGGCATTGGCCGACTCCTCCAGGGCGTACCCGTAGTGCTCGCAAAAGGCGCCCGTGTCGGCGAGGAGGGGGTCGATGCGGACGATCTCGTAGGAGGCGTGGAGGACGTCGAGGTGATCGACCACCCACCGCTCAATGGGGTCCATGCGGAAGGAAGATAGGCGCCACGCGCTCGCCGACGGCGAGACCGCAATTCGACTTTCGCAATTCGGCAGAACGGGCGAGAGGCGACATCCCGTCGCACCGTGTCTTGCGGGCAGCGAGTAGCAGGCGACGGGCGACCCTGATCTCCCTGTCGCTCGCCTAGCCTCTTGGTCATGACCGACTACCGCGCCCCAATCACGGACATGCGTTTCACCCTCGAGCACGTCGCCGGGCTGGAGACGCTGCGGACCCTCGCCCGCTTCGCCCATGTCGACGACGAGCTCCTCGCCGGGGTCTTCGACGAAGCCGGCCGGTTCTTCGCCGAGGTCATCGCCCCCCTCGCTCGCGTCGGCGACACCATCGGCAGCGTCCACAACGCCGACGGCACCGTGACCACTCCGCCGGGGTACCGGGAGGCGTACCGCCGCTTCGTCGATGCGGGATGGCCGGCGGCCGGCTTTCCCGAGGAGATCGGGGGCGGGGGCCTGCCCTGGGGAGTGGCGTCGGCGCTGCAGGAGATGATCATCGCCGCCGACATGGGCTTCTCGCTGTGTCCGATGCTCACCTACGGCACCGTGGACCTGCTCTCCCTCCACGGATCGGATGAGCAGAAGGCCACCTATCTGGACAAGCTCGTGACCTCGGAGTGGTCGGGCACGATGGTGCTCACCGAATCCCAGGCGGGATCCGATGTGGGTGCGCTGACCACCAAGGCGGTACCCGCCGAAGACGGAACCTACCGGATCACCGGTACCAAGATCTTCATCACCTGGGGTGACCACGATCTCACCGAGAACATCATTCACATCGTTCTCGCCCGTACGCCGAATGCTCCGGCTGGCACCAAGGGCATTTCGTGTTTCATCGCCCCGAAGTACCTGGTCCAGCCCGACGGGTCCCTCGGCGAGCGCAACGACGTCACCTGTGTGTCGATCGAGCACAAGGTGGGTATTCACTCCAGCCCCACCTGCGTTCTCTCCTTCGGCGACGCCAGGGACGGCGCCGTCGGGTACCTCATCGGCGAGGAGAACCAGGGCATGCGCTACATGTTCACGATGATGAACGAGGCGCGGCTCTCGGTGGGTACGGAGGGATTGGCGGTCAGCGAACGCGCTTTCCAGCAGGCGGCGGCCTACACGCTCGAGCGGAAGCAGGGACGCACCGTGGGTGGCGAGCGCGGCGAACAGGCCCTGATCATTCGGCACCCCGACGTGCGCCGCATGCTCATGCTGATGCGGGCCAACATCGCCGCGATGCGCGGCGTGCTCTACCGCACCGCGCTGGCAATCGACCTGGCGCGTCACCTCGATGACGAGGAACGACGCAACGAGGAAGAGGAGCTTGCCGCCATCCTGACCCCGATCTCCAAGGCATGGGCCAGCGACCTCGGCATCGAATTGACCTCGCTGGGCATCCAGATCCACGGCGGCTCGGGCTACATCGAGGAGACCGGCGCAGCACAGTGGTGGCGCGACTCTCGTATCGCCGCCATCTACGAGGGCACCAACGGCATGATGGCGCAGGACCTGGCAATGCGCCGCATCCCGCTCGGCGGCGGAATGGCGATGCGCAGGCTGTTCGAGATGGTGCTGGGCGACGCCGCCTCGCTCGAAGGTGATCTCAAACCCATCGCCGACCGACTCACCGCGGCGGCCGAGGCCGCCGCCGAGGTGGCCATGACCTTCGGTCAGTGGCTCCTCGAGGGGCGATACGACGACGTGCTCGCCGGGGCGACCCCGTTCCTGAAGATGATGGGTGACACCCTCGGCGGCTGGATGCTGGCCCGCGGCGCACGGGCGGCAATGACCGAGCCGAAAGGCTACGACCCGGCGTTCCTCGCCGACCGCATCGCCCTGGCCTCCTTCTACGCCGAGCACGTCCTCCCGACCGTGATGGGACGCAAGGCGTCCTGTCTGGCGGGTGCCGAAGGTGTCTTCGCCATCGACGAGGCTCGGTTCATCTGAGGGCGTCGGCGATCTGCTGTGAATCGACCGTGACACGGGCGAGGGGGGTC
>JAZDHM010000064.1:0-2233 GCA_043805935.1 Actinomycetota bacterium | reverse complement strand
ATCCCGGCACTGTCCCGCAACCGTGAAGCCCCTTCGGGGGACGAGTCGGGACGCCTGACGTCGGGTCGGATTGGACGCCTTCGGAGGAAGGGTGGCCAGCCGTCCGGCTCCCACACCTCCTCCTCGGATCTCGAGGAGGTTTTTCATGAGGAGACACCGACTTCGGTGGCTCGCTGCCGTCCTGGTCACACTGTCGGCCTGCGGGGGCACGACGACCACCACCGTCGGATCCATCGCAGCAGGTGGAGGCGACCCGTCGGCCTTCCCCGTGGTGGTGCGGGGGGTCACCATCCCCACCCTGCCGCAGCGGATCGTGTCGGGGTCTGCGACCCACACCGAAATCCTCTTCGGACTCGGCGCCGGCCCCAAGGTCATCGCCACCGATGACTTCTCCGACTACCCGGTGGAGGCGGCGTCACTCCCGCACTTCGACGCCTTCAACCCGAGCGTCGAGGGCATTGCCGGCATGGATCCCGATCTGGTGATCCTCGCCTTCGATCCCGGTGACGTCGCCGCCGGGCTCGATGCGCTGGGCATCCCGACCATCGTGTTCGATGCACCGGCCACGCTGGAGGACGCCTATCGGCAGTTCGAAGAAGTGGGGACCGCTACCGGGTTCGCCGGCCAGGGCCGGCAACTGGCGACGACGACCCGGGCGGAGGTCGAGCGACTGACCGCAGGGCTGGCCGAGTTGACGGATCCGCTCACCTACTACCACGAGCTCGACGCGACCTTCTTCAGCATCGGCTCGGACACCTTCCTCGGCTCGATCTACGGGCTGGTGGGGTTGGCGAGCATCGCCGATGCCGCCGGCGGCGGGTACCCGCAGTTGTCCGCGGAGTTCATCGTGTCGGCCGATCCCGAGTTCATCTTCCTCGGCGACGCCGACTGTTGCGGGGAGAACGCGGAGACGGTGGCGGCACGCCCCGGCTGGGGGAGCCTCCGGGCGGTGACCACGGGACGGGTGATCGCCGTGGACGAGGCGCTGTCGTCGCGGTGGGGGCCGCGCCTGGTCGAGCTGGTGCGATTCCTGGTCGACACCGTCGGCGGGGAGGAAGGCTGAGCGTCACCCGGCCCTCGCGCCACGTGTCCCCGATGGCGATCGCCGCCGCGGTCATCGTGCTGGTCGGCGCCGCCGCGGCGGCGGTGCTCGTCGGTCCGGCGTCGCTGGCTCCGGGGGCGGTGCTGCGCGAGCTCTTCTCCCATCTGCCGTTCGTGCACGCGGACTCGGGTCTGGATCCGCGCCAAGCGGCGATCGTGTGGGAGCTGCGGTTGCCGCGGATGCTGCTGGCGGCCCTCGTCGGTGCGACGCTGTCGATCGCCGGCGGGGCATACCAGGGGGTGTTTCGCAACCCCCTGGCCGACCCCTACCTGCTCGGCGTGGCCGCCGGCGCCGGCCTAGGGGCGACCCTGGCGATCGTGTCGGTCGGGCCCGGGTCGGTGCTGGTGCCGATCGCCGCCTTTGCCGGCGCCATCGCCGCGGTCGCCGGCGCGTACGGGCTCGGTGCCGCCGCCGGAGGGCGGAGGAGCGGGGCGACGCTCATCCTGGCGGGGGTGGCGGTCGCCGCCTTCCTGACGGCGGCGCAGACCTTCGTGCAACAGCAGAACGCCGACTCGATCCGGGAGGTGTATTCGTGGATCCTCGGTCGGCTGGGCACGGCGGGGTGGTCGGAGGTGGCGTTGATGACGCCGTACGCGGTCGTGTCGGCGACCGTGATACTGTTCCACCGCCGCCTGCTCGACGTGCTCTCGGTCGGGGAGGAGGAGGCGAGGGCCCTTGGGGTTCGGCCCGAGCGGGTGCGGGCCGCCGTCGTGGTGGCAGCGACCATCGGGACCGCCGGGGCGGTGGCGGTGAGCGGCCTGATCGGCTTCGTCGGCATCGTCGTCCCGCACGTGGTGAGGCTGATGGTCGGAGCCTCCTACCGGGCGATCCTCCCGCTGTCGATCGTGTGCGGGGCGGCCTTCCTGGTGCTGGCCGATCTCATCGCTCGCAGCGCCATCGGTCCCGCCGAGATTCCCATCGGGGTGATCACCGCCTTCATCGGGGGCCCGTTCTTCCTGGTCGTGTTGCGGACCTCGCGCCGGGGGATCACGTGAGCCGGCTCACGGCCTCGGGCATCGGGGTCACCTTCGACGGCGTGCGGGTGGTCGACGGCGTCGATCTCGAGGTGGCGGCGGGGGAGTGGGTGGCGATCATCGGCCCCAACGGAGCGGGGAAGACCTCACTGCTGCG
>JAZDHM010000063.1:0-8018 GCA_043805935.1 Actinomycetota bacterium | reverse complement strand
TGGAGGAACGCCACCCCGTCGCCCTTGGCGAAGACGTGGGGGAACCACCCGGTGACCGAGATGTGGAAGTCGAATCCCCGCACGACGATCACGCCCGTGAAGTCATCGAGCGTGACCGTCGTCTCGCCGGTGACTTCGTCGGCGGCGTCGTCGCCCGCCGCCCGGACCGCGATGACGGTGCCGGCTCCGGCGATGATGATGGCATCACCGTGCATCCGGATCATCACCCATCCCGATCCGTCGACCTCGACGTGGCCGTGTCCGTGGGCGGCGAGCTTCCCGGCTCCGGCGCTGACGACGTCTGCCGACTGTGCTGAGCCGTCATCGAGTGCAGAGGCGACGCTGGAGAGGGCGAGGAGCCCGACCAGTACGAGCCCCAGGACCACCGTCAACCGCTTTCCCATACCAACCTCCTCGTTGTGTCTGGTTGTCGTGTCTCACGGTCGGATGGAGGTGTTCGGAAACCGTGAAGCCGGTGGGAGAAGTCTGCGGATAGGCTCCCAGCGTGCGAGCGGTGATCCAGCGGGTGTCCCGGGCCGACGTCCGGGTCGACGGAGCCGCGGTGGCCTCGATCGGGAGCGGGGTGGTCGTCCTGGTCGGGGTGGCCGCCGGCGACACTGCCGCCGATGCCGATGCACTCGGTGCCAAGATTGCCGCCCTGCGGATCTTCCCCGATCAGGTCGGAAAGATGAATCTGTCCCTGACCGACACCGGGGGGTCGGCGATCGTGGTCAGCCAGTTCACGCTCCTCGCCGACGTCAGGAGGGGTCGCCGCCCATCGTTCACCGGCGCCGAAGATCCGGAGCGGGCGGCACCGCTCGTGGATCGGGTGGCCGGGGCGATTGCCGCCTCCGGGGTGCCGGTGCGCTCGGGCCGGTTCGGGGAGCACATGGAGGTCGATCTGGTGAACGACGGGCCGGTCACCATCGTGCTCGAGGTGCTGGGAGGCATGGTCGGTTGACCCTGGGCCGCCGGTGCCGGGCCCCATACCTTTGGCGCCGTGCGATCGATCATCGAGTCACCCTGGACCCTGGCGGCGGGGACGCTGCCCGCCGCAGGTGCCGCGTTCTCCTCACCAGCGCTGGGGGTTTCCATCGCCGCCGCGTGGTCGGTGGCCTGGGTGCTCGGCCGGCGCTGGCGGGCCGGTAAGTCGTCGACCGGCCGCCGGATCGTCCTCGGCACCGCCCTCGGGCTCGTCGTGTTGTTCATCGTCGCCCAGGCGGTCCCGTACGGGAGATCGCACACCAACCCCGCCGTGGTTGGGGAACCGGCGTGGGACTCCGCGGCCACCCGAGCGCTGGCCGTGGTGTCCTGTTTCGACTGCCACAGCAACGAAACGTCGTGGCCGTGGTACACGGACATCGCGCCCATGTCCTGGCTCGCCTACAACCACGTCGTGGAGGGCCGCCAGACGCTGAACTTCTCCGAGTGGAGCCGGCCCCAGGAGTCGCGTGAGATTGCCGAGGCGATCCTGGAAGGGTCGATGCCGCCGCTGTACTACCGGCTGCTCCATCCCGGGTCGGGCCTGTCGGACGCCGAGAAGGCCCACCTCATCGCCGGCTTGAATGTCACGTTCCAGGCGTCACCGCCTGGGGGATGATCGTCTCGTTCTGAAGCGCTCGAGCAGGGTCGTCACGAACTTCGGCGCGGTCAATACCAGCACCCAGATGGTGAACCAGACGAGCGTGTCATCGGGATGCACCCCCCAGGCCGTCGGCCAGCCGTTCGCCGCCCACAGCACGGAGAGGCCCAGCAGCGAAGTGATCCCCACGAGGCCTCCCAGGGCGGAGCCGAACGCCTTGGCGGCGGCAGCGATGATCGGGAGCACGAGCGCCACGCCTGGGGGCCACAGCACGATCGCCGCACCGCCCGTCACGCCGAGCCCCTTGCCGCCCTTGAAGCGATGCCACGGGTTGGCCACCTGGCCGTAGATGGCGGCCACGGCCCCGGCAACCCCTCCGGCGTCGCCGGCGAGGAACCGGCCGGCGATGGCTGCCGCCGCCCCCTTGGCGACGTCGAGCAGCAGCACCATGAGCGCTATCCGCGGGCCGCCGACCCGCAGAGCGTTGGCGGCGCCGGGGTTTCCGGTCCCCTCCGCTCGCAGGTCGATGCCGCGGGCTCGTCCGACCGCATCGGCGCTGGGGATGCTGCCGACGACATAGCCGATGGCGAGGGACCAGATCATCGGTTCCGCTCCAGCCACGAACTGCCGGCGTCGCAGAACTGGGAGAAGTCGCAGTGGCGGCACGACGGTGACGGCGTCGCCGGGTAGGTGCCGGCATTGGCTGCGGTGATGAGGTCGGCGAGGTGGCGGCGCGCCTCGTCGAGCCAGGCGGCATCCACGTCTTCTCCGACTTCCACCAGATCGTCGGTGCCGAGATAGGCGAAGGTCACCCGGATGCTCTGCGGCGGCTGAGCCCCAGCGAAGCCGGCTTCGGTGGCGGCGACTGCGTAGGCCTCGAGCTGGACCCGTCGTGCCGGGTCGTTATTGGGCCGACCGCTCTTGAAGTCGACGATCTCCCATGCACCAGGCTCGCCTTCGTATACCGCGTCGATACGTCCGGCGACCCTGGCCCCGCCGACGTCGAGGTCGAACGGGGCCTCGATCAGCAGCGGGCGGCTGGCCGCGAACCTGGAGGCCTTGAAGCGGGAAAACGCCCCGACGACCGGGCCGGGCTCTTCGCCCACCGCGTCGTAGAAGGAGTCGTCGGCTTCGTCGAGAGCCACCGAGCCCCGGTTGTGCAGCTCGATCCTGCGGTGGAGCTCGACCCCGCGCCGCGCCGCCTCCGTGGGACGGCGGGGAAGCCGGTCGATCTCGGACCACTGGAATCGCCGGGGGCACCCTGCCAGGGTGACGAGTCCGGTCACCGAGGTGCGGATCGGCGCCCCCGCGGTCTCGGGCTCGGTCGGCTCGGGGAGGCCGGCGAGCATCATGCGGAGCTGTTCCACCTCGTCATCGTATGCGGAGCCGATCCCGGCGCCCGCGGCCATCCGGGCGGCGAGGGCGGGATCGGTGATGGAGGCGGCAAGGGCCGCTCGCCACCCGCCGGTGAACGTCGGATCGGGAGCGTCCGCTCTGTGGTCGACCCGTATCTCCTCCGGGGGATCGCCCGGCTCGGTGCATCGGTCGGGGTCGGGCGCGGCGGCAGCATCGATGATCTCGAACAGCCGGCTCGGTGCGCGCGGCTTGACCCCGCCGGTCCAGAACGATCCGGAGGCGACGATGGCGTGACGGGCCCGAGTGATGGCGACGTATGCGGTGCGCCACTCCTGGTCGTCGTGGGCCGTCTTGAGCACGACCCTCCGTACCTGCGGATCGTCGGGGAGGACGGGCAAGGCGTCGACGTCGAGACGAAGGCGGTGAGGCATCACCGATGCCACCGCCAACGGGTCCTCGTACTGGATCACTCTCGACGGGAACACCTCGTGGCAGAGGGCGGGGAGGAACACGACGTCCCACTCCAGCCCCTTCGCCCGGTGGACGGTAAGCAGGGGCATGGCGTCCTCACCGCTCACCCGGGCCGTGTCGAGCTCGCCCGACGACGCCTCGTCTGCGAGCAGGTCGAGATGATCCAGGAACGCAGGAAGCGAGGGCGACCCGTCGAGTGGGCTCCACTCCTCCGCAAGGTCGAGGAACCGGTAGAGGTTCAGCCGCGTGGAGAGCCGGGCGGCGTCCTCGAGGGCCTCGACCTCGGGCCACATGCCGGTCGCGTCGAGCACGATCCGGCACAACTCCACCAGGCTGACGCCCTGTGCCGTCGACAGCAGCCGGTGGTACGAATCGCGAAACGACAAGAGGCGAGCCATGGCCTCGTCGGAGAGGCCGGTGACGGACGACAACTCGTCGACCGCTTCGAGCATCGCCCAGCCGATGGCGGTTTCGTCGTCGGTCACGGGGCGGGTGCGTGCTCCCACCCAGCGGGCGAGAGGCGCCAGGTCGCCGAGGCCGAGCCGGTAACGGGCGCCGGTGAGGATCCTGGCGAGGGCGACGGCGTCGTCGGGACGGCCGAGCACCCGCAGCCAGGCGTGGAGGTCGACGACCTCGGGCACCTCGAGCAGCCCCCCGAGCGATGCCACCTCGACGGGGATGTCCCGTTCGACCAGGGCGTCTCTCACCTCCGCCATCTGGCGGTGCTTCCGGAACAGCACCGCCATCTCGCTCCAGGGAGTGCCGGAGGCGTGCAGCCGCTCGGCGTGGGCGGCGATCCATCTGGCCTCGGCCCGGGCGGAGTGAGCCCAATGAGCGATGACCGATCCATCCGCGGCGTCATGGCGAGCCACCAGCGCAGCAAGCGGGCCCGGCGCATGCAGCTCGGCTCTCACCTCGTTGGCCACGGCGACGACGGCCCGGTCGTTCCGCCAGGTGACCGAGAGGTCCTTCGATTCGGCCGGGGCGCCGTCGCTCCTCGGGAAATGGATGCCAAAGCGTTCGAAGTTGTCGGGAGACGCCCCCCGCCATTCGTAGATCGTCTGGTCGGTGTCACCGACGGCGGTCACCGGGAACCCCCGGCCGAAGATCGCCCGGAGTAGCTCCCGCTGTCCGGGATTGGTGTCCTGGTACTCGTCGAGCAGCACGATGCGGTACCGGGACCGGATCCTTTCGGCGAGCCCGTCCTGCTCGGTGACCAGGCGGTGGGCGAGCGTGACGAGGTCGGCGAAGTCGACCACACCGGCGGCCGCCTTGCGTCGCTCGTAGGCGTCGAGGACCTCGACGAGTGCGTTGCGCTCCAAGGCCACCGGATCCTCACCTGTCTCGACGAGGTCGGCGGCACGACGGAGATGATCACCCAGGGACGAGGCGAGCCGCGCCACTCGATCGACGACGACGCCGGGCCGGGTGAGGTCGAGCAGCGGTCGCGGCCCGGCGGCGATCGCGTCCCGCATCAGCTGGCGGGTGTAGCCCGGGGTGACGACGCGGACCCCGGCGGGCACGCCGACCAGGGGGCCGAACTCGACGAGCAGCGAGTGCGCAAACCCGTGGTACGTGGTGATCTCGACCTCGCGGCCCTCGGCCGCCGCCTCCGGGATCGTGCGGCGAACCCGGTCGGCCAGCTCCCCGGCGGCCTTGTTGGTGAAGGTGATCCCCAGAGCCTGCTCGGGATCGATCTCACCCGTCTTGACGAACTGGGCGAGCCGCATCGCCATGGTCCCGGTTTTGCCCGACCCGGCGCCGGCGGCGACCCGCAGCGGCTGCAGCGGATACTCGATCACCGCCCGCTGCTCCGGCGAGGGGGAGAAGACGTCGGTCACGAGGAGAACGCCTCCCGGCCCTCGGGCCAGGCCGGGCAGAGGACGCGCACCGAGCACCGCTCGCACTGCTCGCCGGGCCGTGGATCCCACCGCTCGGCGAGGATCCCCTCCTGGGCGAGGCGCATGGCGGCGAGCACCTCGGAGAGCCGATCCATCGAGAAGGAGCGGATCGCCACGCTCTTGCGCTTGCCCGCTTCGTACCCCGGAAACCACAGTTCGGCGCCGTCGACGTGGCCGCCACTCGCCAGGACGTAGAACCCGAGCTGCACCGATGTCTCCGCCTCGTCGACGGTCGGGACGCTCGTACCGGTCTTGTAGTCGACGATGTGGACGCAGTTGCCCCGTTGCTCGGCGCGGTCGATCCGGCCGGTCCAGGGGACGCCGTCGAGCACGTACTCAACCCCACTCTCGAAGGCGACCGCCGGACCCTTGCCCGGCCAGTACTGGTACAGATGGGTGATTGTCCGGCGTGCCCGGGCGAGCCAGGAATCGGCCCATGGGCTCCCGCCGAACTCGGCCGGGTCGAACGACGCGGCGAGGATCTCGAGCACCTCGTCGACGTCGGCGTGGTCGCGGCCGGCTGCGACCGCGCCCCGTTCGGTCGTCTCGAGCACTCGATGGATGAGGCCGCCGAGATCGGCGTACATCGATCCCCCTTCGGCGATCCGCAACCGGCGCTCGAAGGCGTACTTCCGGGGGCACTCGGTGAACGCCTCGGCCTGGCTGGGGGAGAGTCTCGGGTCGGCACCGACCAGGCCGTGGTCCGGCCCCGGGGGGAGGATCCCGGCGTAATCGGTGATCGGCCGGGGCCGCCACGGGTCACCGGTGGCCAGCGCTCCCAGCGCGGCGAGCCGTTCGACCGCAGGCCGGGCAGCGTCTCCGACGCGGCGGCGCAGCCACGCCTCGGCCTCGAGCGGCGTCGTCGGAGGCCCGTCCCGCCTCGGGGTGCGGGTGGCCTCGTCGATCGACGAGCCGGATACGAGCGACAGGAAGCGGCTCGGAGCACCGCCGCCCGCATCGGGTGAGGTGACCGTGGTGGTCCACACGACCCGGGTGCGTGCCCGGCACATCGCGGTGTAGGCCAGGCGGCGCTCCTCCTGAAGGCGGAACCGCAGGTAGGAGCGGTCGTCCCCGCCGTGCGACGGCGAGAGGTGGCGGGTGCCCAGCAGCGAGTCGCGAGCGCGCAGGTCGGGGAGCACGCCCTCGCGGGCGTCGGCGATGAACACGACGTCGAACTCCATGCCCTTGGCCTGGTGCAGGGTCGTGAGCGTGAGCCGGTCCACGTCCTCTCGTCGGAACGAGATCAACGGCTGGGCCTCGAAATCCTCGGCACGCACCATCGCCGCGTACGCGGCGAGTCCGGCGCGGGGATCGCGCTCCCGGAGCCGCTCGAGCGCCTGGGAGAACGACGACAGGGCGCTGCGGGCATCGGGGTCGGCAAGCGCCATCGCCGGGAGCCGCGGCAGCGTCGTCCACAGCCGCCAGAACCCTTCCGCCGCTGCGGTGCCCTCCGCCCACGACGAGTCGGCGAGGAGGCGGCGCAGCGGCCGGCAGCCGTCGCCGGCGGCGGCGAGGGCGGCGTCCCAGCCCTCGACGCTGGCTCGGCGTTCGATCTCGCGCGTGGCGGCAAGCGTCAGGCCGACGAGCGGGCCCATGAGCACCCGCCGGAGGGCGTCGCTGCGATACCCCTCCCCGGCAGCGGCCTGGGCCAGGTCGAGGGCCGGCCGGATCGCCGGATCGTCGGCGAGGCGGGAGTCGGGCCGCTGATGCGGGATCCCCCGGCGGTCGAGCGCACGCGACAACTCGCGCAGGAATTTCCGCTTCGACCGGACGAGGACACCCATCCGGGAGTACGGGATGCGGTCGCGAAGGTGGACCCGCTGTAACTCCTCGGCGATCCACTCGGCCTCGGCAGACTGCTGGTCGAACCCGTAGGTCTCGACCGAGCCCTCACCTGGGGCCGGGATCACCGGCCCGGCCGACCCGGGGAGTCCCGCTCCGGCCGTCAGCCGCACCGCGGCGCCGAGGATGGCCGCCGGCACCCGGAAGGAGGTGGACAGCACGATGCGGCGGGCGGGGCGGCCGGCCGCATCGAGGAAGCGAACCGAGAAGTCGGCGACGTTGGAGACCTCGGCCCCGCGAAACGAGTACACGGATTGGTAGGGGTCCCCGGCGACGGTGAGGTTGCGATGTTCGACGGCGAGACGCTCGGCCATCCGCGCCTGGGCGACGGTGGTGTCCTGATACTCGTCGACCAGGACGTAGCGGAATCCCGCGGCCACGTGGGCGCCGGTCTGGGGATGGTCGAGCAGGGCGAGCGCCTCCACCTGGAGCGATCCGTAGTCGATGCGTCCCCGCTCGACGAGCGCCGCCCGGTACCGCTCGAAGAACCCGGGAAGGGCGCGCCAGTCGGCGCGATCGAAGCGCCGCAGCTCCGCAGGACCGATCAGCCGCTCGGCCGCCCGCTGGCCGAAGTCGGCCACCTCGTCGGCGAACGATCCGTTGGTGAGTAGCGGGCGAAAGGGGACGGGCCAGTCGTCGGGGTTCTCGGCGGCCAGCACCTCGGCGACGAGCGCCACGTGCTCCGGCCCGGTGAGCAGGGTGGGCATCTCCGGCCAATCTCCGGCGGCTCCGTGTGCCTCGACGATGCGAAACGCCAGGGAATGGAACGTCAGGGCCGGGATCACGGTGAATGACCGATGGAGCCCTTCGGCGACGCGCGACCGGAGGTCGGCCGCCCCGCGCCGCGAGAAGGCGAGGAGGAGGAT
>JAZDHM010000062.1:0-6136 GCA_043805935.1 Actinomycetota bacterium | reverse complement strand
CAACGAGCGGACAGATCATTTCCAAGGCATCCCCAACGGGAGCCGGTCACCCTGAAGGGTCACGCCCGCCGCCACCAGCCCTCAGCCTGCCGATCAGCAGCACCAACCGGCAACCCCGATCCTCACAGTCACCCGGTGCCTGGTCGGGGGTGGTGGGTCAGTTTGAAATGGTCGACCTCACCGGGGAGGACGCGCGGGAAAGGCATCCTCGATGGCACGGCGAGGATTGACCCCAACTCGGTCGGCGAGCATGACGAGCAGCCCAACCGAAACCTGGAGTGCTCGGTCGAGGACGATCAGCGTGAGCTCCGGGTCGTCTTCGAGAGCCAACTCATCGGCGACGCGGGCGATCGCGGCCGCGTCGCCCCGGGCGTATTCGATGAGCAACCTATGGGCGAACTGCCCTGCTCGTGAGGTTGGCGAGTCGGCGGTGCCGGTCATCACAAGAACCCTACGCCTGGTCGAGCACCCCGCGATGTCCCAAACGGTCCGGGGGTACTCAGCGACCCCCGCGGCCTGGTCGGCTCGACACCCCGTGTCAGTTGGAGAGCGTGCGACTCGCCGGGGGCACCGTGCCATCCCCCAGGGTGGCCACTGTCCTCGCTGGCGCCGGAGGCGATGCAGCCGTCGCCGCGGCAAGAGTCCAACAACACAGAGCAGCGCCTCTCCGACTTCGTGAGATGAGGTTCCCCCGGTTTCCCGGACTGGTCTGGTTTGGTGATCATGCCACCGCCTCGATGGGCGTGTGGCGGGCTTCGAAGTCGACGGGGGAGTGGTAGTCGATGGCGGAGTGCCTCCTCTGAGGGTTGTACCAGGCTTCGATCCATTCGAAGATGGCGGCGGCGAGTTGGCGTCGGCTGTCCCAGCGGCGCCGGTCGAGCAGTTCGAGTTGGAGGGTGCCGAAGAACGATTCGGCCATGGCGTTGTCGAGGGCATCACCGACACTGCCCATCGATCCGAGGAGGCCGGCGGCACGGAGCCTCTGGCCGAACGCCCAGGAGGTGTATTGCCCGGGTTCAACCGGTGGTCGCAACACCGCCTTGTTGCGCAGAGCGTAGGAGCTCGCCGAGGGCTTCGGCGGGCGTCTTCCATCCCAGGGTCTTGCGGGGTCGGGTGTTGAGGGTGTGGGCGACGGCCCCGATCTCGTCGGCGCTCCACCGTGACAGATCGGTGCCCTTGGGAAAGTATTGGCGGAGGAGCCCGTTGGTGTTCTCGTTCGTGCCCCGCTGCCAGGGCGACTGGGGATCGCAGAAGTAGACCGGAACCCCGGTCTCGATCCTGAACTGGACGTGCTGAGAGAGTTCTTTGCCTCGATCCCAGGTCAGCGACCGTCGCAGCTGTTCGGGCAGAGTCGTGATTGTCGATGCCAGTGCGTTCTTCATGGTGACCGCCCCGTAGCCGGCCAGCGGAGGCCCGTTCTTGGTCCGGGCGATGATGCCGTAGCCGTCCTCGCGTGGGAGGTAGATCAGCATCGTGAACCTGGTGGTGCGCTCGACCAACGTCCCGATGGCTGAACGCTGCAGCCCGATCAGCAGGTCGCCTTCCCAATGACCGGGCACGGCCCGGTCCTCGGCCTCGGCTGGACGCTCGCTGATCATCACCTCGGGGGTGACGTGCGCCCACGTCTCCCGCTTCGCTCGTGCTCGGGGAACACGCAACGCCCGCCCGGTCCGCAGGCAAGCGACCAGCTCACGTTTGAGCGCACCCCGCCCTTGGATGAACAGCGCCTGGTAGATGGCCTCATGGGAGATCCGCATGGACTCATCATCGGGGAAATCGATCTTGAGCCGCTGAGAAATCTGTTCCGGGCTCCACCCGAGTACCCACTGGCGGTCACCGCGGTGCGGCTTGTTCCGCCCCTTCCACGGTCCGGTCACCGGCCCCTGGATCGTGGTTCCGTCCGGGCGCCGAACCTGACCCGACAGCCGATCCTGGACGTAGCCACGGAGCCGGTCGTTGGTGGTCAGCTTCGCCCGCTTGGGACGTCGCGCAACAAGCTCCGCCTTCCACTGCGCAACCCAAGCCCGATACTCCAGGCTCCCACCGCGGGTCGCTGCGTTGCGGTGCAGCTCTCTCGAGATCGTCGACGGGGCACGGTCCAGCCGACGGGCGATCTCACGGATGCCCACTCCCTGGACTCTCAGCAGGGCGATCTCCTCTCGCTCAGCGAACGACAGATACCGGCCAGACAGGGGAACAAGATCAAACGGTGGCATGCCACCACCCTGGCGGAACCATCGACTGCCCGCCGCCTGGGACACCCCAACCGCTGCGGCCGCCTCCTCGCTCGACACCCCCTTGGCGATCTCACGCCAGAACTCCCGCTCCACCTCTCGCCGAAGCGACGGCGCCCCCGGCGACTTCATCGGCGACCGACCCGTCAACTCTCTCATCCACCCAGCAGGCCTGCCCATCAACACCTCCACCATCGAGGCGTTGCGACGACCAGTTGAATTCACCCAGTTTCCCGTTTCCAGTTTCCAGCAAGAACGGCGGGGAATCAGCGACCGTTCTGGCTGGTGACTGGCAACTGGTGACCGGAAACTGGGAACTGGCCGTCTCGGCCTCAGTACTCGACCTGCACTCCCGAGGCGGCGTCGGCGAAGCTGTTGAACAGGGCCTGATTCATCATGATCTTGGCCATGTTCCCGGCCACCTTGAGCTTGCCGGTCATGAACGCCATCTGGGTGTTCATCGTCCCCTTGCTGATGGCGGTGGCCGTCTCATAGTTCTGGGTGATCGTGGCATCGGGGGCGGTGGCGTCGCCGGGACCGGCGACGAGACTTCCCCCCTTGATCGTGAAGTAGTAGCGGTGCTCCGTTGCCTCGGGGGCGTCCGGAACCTCGAACTGGAGGGTCAGGTCGGCGTTGGCGATCGCCGTACGGAAACCTTCGTGGGTGTTCACGGTGTCGTTGAGGGCCTGTAGCCAGTCGTGGGTGAGGAACTTGGCCAACTCCGGCTCCTTTCTGCGTCGCTCGCGGAGGTTAGCAACGCGCCGGGAGGCCCCCTCCGGTTCGGCTCACCGTGTGGGAACGCCCGCTTCGGCGAGGGCGGCGTCGATGGAACGACGGGCGGCCTCATCGATCGGACGGAGCGGGAGACGGGGGAGGCGGGCGGTGAGCCCGGCGCGCTCGGCGGCGTATTTCACGCCGGCGACCCCGTGTTGTTCGATCGCCGCGCTGAGGCGGACGAGTCGATCGTGCGGTCCCTGGGAGGCGTCGGTCCCGGCGGCGGCGACCACCTCGGCCACCAGCTCGGGGGCGTAGTTCACCGACCCGGTGACCGCTCCGTGAACCCGGCCCCCGGCCATCGCCGGGGCGATGGCGGCCGACGAGCCGGCGAAGACGCAGAAGTCCTTGGCGCCTTGTGATGCCAGGGTGGCGCAGCGGACCGGGTCGCCGCCGGAGTCCTTCATCCCCACGATGCCCTCGACCCGGGAAAGGCGCAGCGCCGCCTCCAGCGGGATCTCGACGGCGGTGACCCGGGGAACCGAATACAGGAAGATGGGCAACTCGGCCACCGCGGCGAGGTCCCGGTAGAAGCCCTCCATGAGGTCGCTGCGGTGCCGGACGAGGCTGGACGGCGTCATCACGAGCAGGGCATCGGCGCCTCCGCGCGCCGCCTCCGCCGCCATCTCGATGGCCCCGCGGAGGGTCTCGGCGGCCACCCCGACGAGGATGAAGGCGTCGGGGGCGGCCCGCCGGGCGACCGCGGCGAGGGCATGGCGCTCACTCGGCTCGAGGTAGGGGCCCTCGCCGTTGGATCCCCCGACGGCCACCCCGGCGACACCGCGCTGCCACAGGATGCCGACGTTGTCGTGATGGGCTCCGAGGTCGAGGCGGCCCTCCTCCCCGAAGGGCGTGATCAGGGCGGGCATGACCCGGGGCGGTGTTCGCATGAAGATCAAGAGTACGCCGTCGCCAAGCCGGGCCTTCCGATGACCGGGTGGCCCGCGGCGTGCCACCGCCAGGAATCGACCGCCCGGGACGGCTGCGCGAGAATGCCCCCCCGGAGGGTTCCTCGTGACCACGACCGAACAGCAGAAGTCCAGGGCCACTCTCTGGGTGGTCGACTTCTATCGGTCGGCGGTGGGCAAGAAGTGGGTCATGGCGGTAACCGGCATTGCCCTCATCGGTTATGTCGTCGCCCACCTCGTCGGCAACCTCAAGATGTACCTTGGCGCCGATGAGATCAACCAGTACGGCGAGGCGCTGCGCGACCTCGGCGGGCACCTCGTGCCGCGTACCAGCCTCCTGTGGATCCTGCGCGGCGGGCTCATCGTGGCGTTCGCCCTCCACATCCACTCCGCCTATTCGCTGACATATACCAATTGGAAGGCACGCGGCGGGCGGTACCGGGAGCGCGACTACGCGGTGGCCTCGTATGCCTCCCGGACCATGCGCTGGACCGGGGGAATCGTGATCCTGTTCCTGGCGTTCCACCTGGCCGACCTGACCTGGGGGGTGGGCCCGGCGGCGACGGGCCAATTCGTCCGGGGCGATGTCTACGACAACCTGATCCTCAGCCTGCAGCGGGTTCCGGTCGCCGTCCTCTATGGCGTCGCCAACGTGGCGCTCGGCTTCCACCTGTTCCACGGGATCTGGAGCCTCTTCCAGAGTCTCGGGTGGAGCCATCCGCGTTTCAACGAGTGGCGCCGCTACCTGGCGTACGCCATCACCGCCTTCATCGTCGCTGGCAACCTGTCGTTCCCCATCGCCGTCCAGGCTGGCTGGTTGTCGAGGTGACCGTGCAACTCGACGCCAAGATCCCGGCCGGGCCGATCGCCGAAAAGTGGGACAACCACCGCTTCGAGATGCCACTCGTCGCGCCGCCGCATCGGCGGAAGTTCGACGTGATCGTCGTGGGGACGGGGCTCGCCGGAGCCGGTGCGGCGGCCACCCTGGGCGAGTTGGGATACCGGGTGAAGGTGTTCACCTACCACGACAGCCCGCGGCGTGCCCACAGCATCTCCGCCCAGGGCGGGATCAACGCCGCCAAGAACTATCGGAGCGACGGCGACAGCGTGTATCGCCTCTTCTACGACACGATCAAGGGGGGCGACTACCGCTCCCGGGAGGGGAACGTCTACCGGCTGGCTCAGCTCAGCAACGAGATCATCGACCAGGCGACCGCCCAGGGTGTCCCATTCGCCCGGGAATACGGCGGGCTCCTCTCCAATCGTTCGTTCGGCGGCGTCCAGGTGGAACGCACGTTCTACGCAAGGGGACAGACCGGCCAGCAACTGCTGCTCGGGGCCTACCAGGCGCTTGCCCGCCAGATCAAGGCGGGGACGGTCGAGACGCACACCCGCAGCGAGATGCTCGATGTCGTCGTCGCCGACGGCAAGGCAACTGGCGTCGTGGTGCGTGACCTGGTGACGGGCGAGGTGACCACCCACTCCGCCCACGCCGTCGTGCTGGCAACCGGCGGCTACAGCAACGTGTACTTCCTTTCCACCAACGCCAAGGCCTGCAACGTCACCGCGATCTGGAGGGCACACCGCAAGGGAGCGGTCTTCGCCAACCCGTGCTTCACGCAGATCCATCCCACCTGCATCCCGCAGAGCGACGAGTTCCAGTCGAAGCTCACGCTCATGTCCGAGTCGCTGCGCAACGACGGGCGGATCTGGGTGCCCAAGGAGATCGGCGACCAGCGGATGGCCGGGGACATCCCGCCCGACCAGCGCGATTACTTCCTCGAGCGGCGCTATCCGGCCTTCGGGAACCTGGTGCCCCGCGACGTCGCCTCGCGCGCCGCCAAGAAGGAAGTCGACGGGGGCCGGGGAGTCGGCCCGCTGCGGAACGGGGTGTTCCTCGACTGCGCCGACGCCATCGCCCGTCTCGGCCGCAGCGCCATCGAGGAGCGTTACGGCAACCTCTTCGAGATGTACGAGCGGATCACCGGCGAGGATCCCTATGTCCGCCCTATGCGGATCTACCCCGCCCCCCACTACACCATGGGAGGCCTCTGGGTCGACTACGACCTGATGACCACGGTTCCCGGGCTGTACGCCATCGGTGAGGCCAACTTCTCCGACCACGGCGCCAACCGCCTCGGGGCGAGCGCCCTGATGCAGGGCCTGGCCGATGGGTACTTCATCCTGCCCGCGACGATCGCCGGGTACCTGGCCGGGATG
>JAZDHM010000061.1:0-4267 GCA_043805935.1 Actinomycetota bacterium | reverse complement strand
ACTGCACCATCGAGGAGATGGAGGAGTACGAGCCACACATCGTGCGGGGCAACGTGATCTACGCCGGCAATGACTACGAGGCGATCATCCGCGCCGCCGAGAACGACCCCGCCGGCTGCGACGTGATCGTCTGGGACGGTGGCAACAATGACGTCTCCTTCTACCGCACGGATTTGCAGATCACCGTCGTCGACCCCCACCGTCCGGGACACGAGCTGCGCTACTACCCCGGCGAGGTGAACCTCCGCCGGGCCGACGTGGTCATCATCAACAAGGTCGACACGGCGTCGCTCGCCGACATCGAGACGGTGCGGGGCAACATCGCCGCCGTGAACCCGGATGCGGTGGTGATCGACGCCGCCTCCCCAATCGGGATCGACGATGCCAGCCTCGTCAGGGGAAAGCGGGTGCTCGTCGTCGAGGACGGCCCGACACTCACCCACGGCGGGATGAAGATCGGCGCAGGTGTCGTCGCTGCTCGCAAGTTCGGGGCCGTCGCCATCATCGATCCGCGTCCCTACCTGGTCGGCAGCCTCCGCGACACCTTCGAGACATATCCCGAGATTGGCACCGTCTTGCCCGCCATGGGATACGGTGCCCGTCAGATCGCCGATCTCGAGGCCACCATCAACGCCGCCGACTGCGACGCGGTGGTCATCGGCACTCCGATCGACCTGGGCCGCCTGCTCGACATCGACAAGCCGCACACCCGCGTGTCGTACGACCTCCAGGAGATCGGGAAGCCCGATCTGCAAGACGTGCTCGGCGACTTCGTCGCCAAGTGTCTCGGCTGATGCTCAGGCGACGCGCAGGACGGCCGCGGCGGGAAGGGTCAGCTCGAAGCGGCTCCACCAGCCGTCGTGGCGATAAGTCAGATCGCCCCCCATGAGACGGGCGAGATCCCGTGAGATAGTGAGGCCGATGCCGACCGAGCCGGGCTGGTCGTGGTCGTCCCGCTCGCGGAAGTAACGGTCGAACACACGGGCGGCCACCTCCGGGGCCAGGGCCGGGCCGTCGTCGCACACTGCCACGCGCACCTCGTGATCCTCGCCGGTCACGGTCACCTTCACCCGCGGCCCGCCGTACCGAGCCGCGTTCGACAGCAGGTTGCGCAGGATCTGGCGGACGCGCGCCGGATCGCCAACTGCCCACACGGATCCCGAAGGCGCCTCCACGGCGTCGATGGGCGGCAGGGCAGAGCCAAACGTGCACCGCAGTTGATCGATCTGCTCCAGTACGTCGAGCTTCTCGGATGCCACCCCGAGCTGGCCGAGCTCGGCCCGCGCCCCCACCAGCAGATCCTCCACGATGTTGGAGAGATCGGCAGCCTGATCGGCGATGGTCAGCAGCATCCCCATCCGCTCCTCGTCGCCGATGTCCTCATCCATCAGCAGGTCGGCGTACCCCAGCACCGAGGTGAGCGGGGTGCGCAACTCGTGGCTCACCGAGGCGAGGAACTCGTCCTTGGACCGCACCAAGTCGCGCATCCGCTGCTCGGTCGCCTTGCGGTCGGTGATGTCGATGAGCACCACCATGACCCTTCCGTATTCGGGCACGCCTTCGAACTCGGCCGCCGTCCAATGGAGATTGGTGGCGAACTCGGAGCCGTCGAATCGGCGCCCGTTGAAGTCCACCCGGATCTGCCGATCTCCGTTCCAGATCGCCACGAACTGGCGTTGCCAGGCATCCCGCGCCGAATCGGAGATTCCCGCAGGATCCAGGGGGCCGATCAGTGCCTCCCGATTCGGAGCCCGCAGCAGATCGGCGACCGCCCAGTTGCAGTCGACCACCTCCACGAGCCGGATGCAGGTGTCCAGTTCCGACGGGTCGGCATCGAGGTACGCCGCCAGATCGGTGACCCCGTCGGCTCGCAGGCGGTCGAGATGGGCGACCGCCCTCGTATAGTCCTCTTCCATCGCCCCGACGGGAAGTTGGTGGAACAGGGTCCGGTAGTGGGTCTCGCTGCGTTCCACCCGCTTGGACGACAAGGCCTCGATCGCCCGGTTGAGCTGCAGCATCTCGCGCGACGACAGGTCCATGGCGCGCTCGAGGAGGTAGCGGCCGCGGTCGGCCTCCTCGTAGTAGGCAGCGACGCGGTCCAAGAACTGCCGCCATGCCTTCGGGTCGGCGGGGAGCCGGCCCGGATCGAGGCCGAGCCGGCGCAATTGTCTCGCCAGGACGCGATTCACGTGACCTCACCGAACGTGGTCAGGGTCATGGTCTGGTTGTGCAGAGCACAGCTCCCCCCGGCGTACGGGGATATCTCGCCGTACGAGTAGAAGCCGACCTGGGGCGTGCCGGGAGGGAGCACGTGAAGGGTGGCCTCCAGTTCGTCCTCGGTGCGCTCCCCGAGGACGAGTCGCCGGCCGACACACGAGATGGCGATGCTCAGCGAGGCGCCGTCGACCTGGCCGCGCAGGGCGGATTCGGCGGCATCCTCGGCGCCGTCCACGAGCCTGTCGAAGTTGGCTTGCATGAGCTGGACGCGATGGCCCTGCGGAACGTCGCCGGCGAAGATCAGGCTCTGCGCCTCTTCGTCGACGGCGAGAATCGTGCGGACCACCGGGCTCTCCGAGTCGGGGGCGCGCAACGCCAGCGGGAACAGCAGGCCAGACGCGGGAAGCTCCGCGGCGAGGTCACCCAGGTACTCCTTGTAGAGGGCGAGCACCGGCCTGCCGTCGAGTTCGAAGACGACGTTCCTCGCCGAACGCGTGACCGTGCGCTCCGGTCCGAAGATGTCCCAGCCGCCCTGCGACCCGTGGCCGACCCGGACGGAGTCGCCGTAGAGGCCCACTGCGGTGGCGAAGCCCGGCATGGGCTTGCCGTCGACGATCACCCAAGTGTGCTCGAACCGGGGCCCATCGCCGGCCAAGCCTCCGGTGATCACGACCGAGCCGGGAACGGTCTGGGTCAGCCCACCGACCAGGTCGCTTCCATTGACGTCCAGACCGTCGGACAGGACGAAGAGGGCGCGAAGGTCCTCACCGGCAAGGGCTGCGCCGAGGCGCGCGCCGGACTCGGCGGATCCGTCTGCGGTGATCGGGACGGCCGAGGCCCGTACCACGGTCGAATCGAACTCGATCACGGCGACGCTGACGGTGCCGTCGGAGACCTCGTCGCCGTGAATCTCGCCAGCCGTCGAACAGCCGACCATCACGCCTCCGACGTCGAGGGCGAGCTGGCGGATCGGCTCAGGGTCGTCGAGGTAGCGGGACGCCGCGAAGCACAACGTGAGCGCCCGGGCAGGATCGACCGCGGGCAGCGGCGACAACCAGCCCCGGGACTCCGAAAACGACGTGGTGAACACGCGCACGGCCTCTCCCGGTCGACTATCGGAGTGTTTTCGGCTGCTCTGCCCCGGGAGTTGAGGTCGGGAGGGCGCCCACCTGGCGGTCCCCAGCGGACAGCCAGGCGACGGCTCAGGACGCCGTCGAACCGCCCTCGACAACGGCGAGCACCGCCCCGACCACCGACGCCGGATTGGGCAACCTGACCGCGTCGCCGAGATCGGCCAGCAGGATCATCACGGTGCCGTGGACCGCGGCCCAGAACGCCACCGCCAGGGCCACAGGATCGAGGTCGCGGCGCAGCACACCCGAGTCGATGCCTTCGGCCACGGTCTCGACCAGCATGGCGAACGCTCTCGACCCTGGGAGTTCCTCCCCATCGGGAAGCTCGACCGACGGCGGCGGGCCGCCGCCGAAGAGCACCCGGTACTGCTCCCCGTTCTCCAGCCCGAACTCCACGTAGGCCTTTCCCATCCTTCGGAGGCGATGCACCGCGGTCCCGCGCCCTCTGGCCGCCGCCCTCATCCGGCCCTCGAGGGCCTCGAATCCCCGGCGGCAGCACTCGAAGAACAGCTCGTGCTTGTCGGCGAAGTGGAGGTAGATCGAGGGCGGGGTCACGCCTACACGGTCGGCAACGGCACGGATGGACACCGCGTCGACTGACCCCATCTCCACCAAGAGCGACTGGGTGGCATCAAGGATCTCGTCGCGCAGCCGGTCTCCCTCCCCCTTGCGCGCCCGGGCGCGCGGGTGCGCGGTCACTCTCCCGACTCCCGCAAACCGACCCGCTGATACAGGCGCTTGAGAAAGCGCGGCGCCCACCAGTTGGCTTCCCCGGCGAGTCGCATGAAGGCCGGTACGAGTGTCGCCCGAACGACGAAGGCGTCGACGAGCACCGCCAGCATCATCCCGATGCCGAACATCTTCATGAATGAGACCTCGGACGTGGAGAAGGCGACGAACACGACCGAGATGAGGAC
>JAZDHM010000060.1:0-14122 GCA_043805935.1 Actinomycetota bacterium | reverse complement strand
CATCAGGATCGGCGCCGAGCTGGACGGGCGGGTGGCCGACCTCACGGCTGCCGCCGCCTTCGCCCTGCGTGAACGGGGTGAACCGGATTGGGTGGAGTACTCGCGCTTCCTGGTCCCGCCGGACATGGTGACCTACCTGGAGCGGGGGGAGAAGTCCCGTCAGCTCATCGTCGAGAGCCTCCCGCTGGTGAAGACGGCGATCGCCGCGGGGGAGAACCTCGGGCCCGACGGCGCCCGACTCGCCTATGACTTCGACGAGATCCAGCTGCTCGCCCCGGTGCCCCGGCCGAACATCGTCTGGGACTCGATGGTCTTTCATGAGCACGTCAAGATGGGCCGGCCGGTCATCCCCGACGTGTTCTTCGAATGGCCGCCCTACTTCACCCAGAGCGGCGCCATCGTCGCCGGACCGTACGACCCGATCGTCAAGCCGCGGTTCACCGAGCAGCTCGACTTCGAACTCGAGTTCGGGGCCTACATCGGGAAGAAGGGCATCAACATCACGACGGACGAGGCGGAGGCCCACATCGCCGGCTTCACCATCTACAACGACGTCTCCGCTCGTGACGTCCAATTCCGCGAGATGGAGATGATGCTCGGCCCGGCGAAGGGAAAGAACTTCGAAGGCGCCAACATCATGGGGCCCTGCATGGTCACCCTCGATGAGATCGACTACAACGACCTGCGGATGATCGCCCGCATCAACGGGGACGTGATCGTCGACGACAACTCGTCGGCGATGTATCACAAGTTCCCCCGGATCATCGAGTGGATCTCGCAGGAGGAGTGGCTGTATCCCGGCGACTTCATCGCCTCGGGGACCTGTGACCACGGGACCTGCCAGATGTCCACGCTGAAGCGGTGGCTCGAGGTCGGCGACGTCCTCGAAATCGAGATCGTCGGCATCGGCGTGATCCGCAACGAGGTGGTGCCGGCCCCGGCCTACCGGTGAGGGGCCTGCAATTCCGGCGCACGACCCGGCTCCGTTCTCACCCAACCTCGCCGTCCGATGGTTCGCCAGGAGGAGCGCCACCCGATCATGCCGGTGGCGCGATGTCCCAGCCATGGAGACCCTCGAAGTGCGGCTTGCAGAGGATCTCCTTCACGAGCAGCGAGAAGAAGTCCTTTGAGTTCACGGGGCTCACCACGATCGCCGTGTTGACGCCGCGACCGTTGCCCGCGATCGAAATGACGTCCTCGTCCGTGCGCACCAATCCTGCATCCGCGGCCATGAGGATGATCTCGCAAGCAACCTTCATGCCGTCGCCGAAGATTCGCAGGGTGTTGGCAACCACGTCTCCGATGCCGAGGAACTGGGCCGGGATTCGGCCCTGGCGTCCTCCAAGTTCCGAAAAGGCATGCCGTGACACCAGAACGGTGCCCCCGGCCCTCGTAAAGGCCTCGCGGTCATCTCTCGAAAAGGAGAGCATGTCCGGCTCGTCGAATCCGGCGTGATGTGTTACCGCGATCAGCCGGAGACCATCGAGCACGTCGGCTGCCCGTCTTGCGGAGCAGCCGGTGGTCGAGGCAATGACCACGGTCCCGATCTCCAGCTCGCGGGCTCGTGTGGCGACAAGCTCGAGCACCCGGTCGGTGTCGCGGCGCGCCAGCACGAGGAACTCGTCGACCGGCGGAGATTCACCGTCGATGCTTGCGGCCTCCGTTGCATCCCTCCACCCGGCACGCCCCATCTCTCGGAACGGATTGGTGAAGTAGGTGATGTCCTTCGTCGTCCATGACCGCCGTGTCATCCGCCCGTCCTCTTGTCCCATGCCCGGTCTCATTCGGCCGTCGGCTCATCCGGCGGTGCCGGCGTGAGATCCCTCCACTCGTTCCCGGGTGGTTCGAATGTCCCGTCCTCACCGCCCCGGGGGTTGTACAACGAAGGCCGGCCCTCGTTGACCCACACCCGGAAGATGTCGGGTCGTGCGGAGTGGCCGACGAAGTCATGGCGGAGCTTGGCCGCGATGGTGAGCTCGAGATCGCAGTCGGCGTAGATGATTCCCTCCTCGGAACCCATGGGCCCGGCCAGGATTCGCTGGCTGGGACCGACGATCACGGACCCTCCGCAGCAGTCCGGACTGCGCAGAGTGGCCTCCTGGTCGGGCGTCAGCTCGAGCAGGGCGATGGTCGGTTCATCCACGGTTCCGCACGACGCGACGACGAAAGCCTTGCTCATCTGGGCGAAGGCGCGTGAGTCGACCGAAACCCTGACACGCATCGGGTCGCCGCTCGTCGGAAAGTGGCTCGGCCAACTGATCGCGTGAATCCGGGTTCCCTGAGCGATCACTGCAAATGCCGCCAGGGGATTGGTGTTCTCGGCGCAGATGAGGGCACTCAGCGGACCGAACTCGGTGGGGACGACGCGCAGGGTGTCGCCGTGCCCCGCCGCGTGCACCAACCGCTCACCCACCGTCGGCATGATCTTCACGTGGCGGCCCAGCAAGGAGCCTTGGGGCCCGATGAACAGTTGCGAGTTGTACATGGTCCCCGTGGTGCCGGGGAGCTTCTCGCACGCCCCCATCACCACGTAGGCATCGGCGTCTCGTGCAGCCGAGCACAGCGCAGAGAAGGCGTTGCTCGGGATCTCGAGGGAGTTCTTGAACAGCTCGACCGCGAATCGGTTTGCCTTACGGCCCGTTGCGGAATGATGGTGATACCAGATCGGGTGCCCCGGAATGAAGCCCTCGGGGAACGCGATGACGCGAGCACCAGAGGCGCCCGCCTCCCGAATCAGTCGGCATGCCTTGTCGACGGTGCCTTCCCGGTCGAGGAACACCGAGGCTGCTTGGACGGCCGCAACCCGGATGGTGGGGTACGTGTCACCGCTCATCGCCACTCCTCGAGGTCGTGCCATCAGGGTGCTGTTGTCAGGCCACCGCCCGGATCATTCCGCCATCGACTGCGAGCGTCGCCCCGGTGATGTAGGAGGCGGCATCCGACAGCAGGAACACGGCGGCGGCGGCGAACTCGTCGAGAGTCCCGTAGCGCCCCAGCGAGATCGCGGCCTGTTGAGCGGCTCTGGCCTGATCCGGCGTACCACCGAGCCGCTCGGCGGTCTCCCGCTCCAGTTCGAGAGTGCGCTCGGTTGCGATGCGGCCGGGAATGATCTGGTTGACTCGGATCCCATCGGCGGCCCACTCGTCGGACAGTGCCTTTGCCAGGTACGACACGCCCGATCTCATCACACCGGGAAGAACGAGCATGGGATGGGGCTGACGGACGACTGGTCCGGTCATGAACAACACCGCTCCCCCCCGTCCCAGATGGGGACGCGCGGCCGCGGCAGCCTCGAGAGCCGACCGCAGGGTGAGTCGGTAGGCGTCGTCCCAGTCGTCCGGAGTGGCGTCGGCGAACCGGCAGGCCCGCGCACCGCCGCTGTTCGGCACCAGGAGGTCGAGTCCACCCCAGTGCGCGGCCACGTCGTCGAGCCAGGCTGTCGTCGCTCCGGGTTCCGTGAAGTCGACGGTGGCAGCCATCACCTCGGCACCCGTCTCCTCGCGGATGCGGACGGCCGCGGCCTCGATGCGATCGCCCCCATGACTGGCGATGGCTACCCGGCATCCCTCCACAGCCAGCCTCCGGGCGATGGCGAACCCCAGACCCTGGGAAGAGCCCCCAACGGCGGCTCGTCTGCCCTTCAACCCGAGGTCCATGGACGCTGACTGTAGTTCAGTTTGGCTTGACTCGCTAGTTCAGCCATGGTTAATGTCCGCACCCAGGGGGAGGACGAGGAGACCTCGAGCTGTCCCAGCGGGGAAGTGCCTGTGAATCTTCACCCAATCGGTCGAGCGGTGCGCAACGGGATCCCTGACCAAGCCGTCACACCCCCGATCCGACGGCGGCCGTTTCACCCACCAGAGCCAAGTTGTCGATGGCACAGGCGCTCGGTGGTCTCCCCTTTCAAGAGCCACTTTCGCGTTGGCCGAGGAGGCATTGAATGAGACGCGTATTGAGACGGCACAAGCTGCTGATCACCGTCGTCGCGGTGCTGCTCATCGTCCCCGTTGCCTGCGGGGATGACGACGAGACAGCCACCACGACGGCGTCGAGCACGACGGCGTCGAGCACGCCGACTGGAGAGCCGATCGTTATTGCCGCATCGCTCCCGCTCACCGGCGACTTCTCGACGTCGGCCATCAAGCATCGGGACGGCTACCAGCTGTGCGTGGATGAGATCAACGAGCGCGGCGGGCTACTCGGCCGGCCGGTCGAGCTCCTCGTCGAGGACAATCGCTCGGACACCGAGGTCGCGGTCACGCAGTACGAGAGGTTCTTCAGTAGCGGCGACGTGGACGCGGTGTTCGGCACGTTCGCCGGACTGCTCAACTACCCAACGTCGACGGTGGCGGAGCGGGAGGGATGGGTGTACCCAATTCCGTCCGGGACGCCCCTGAAGATCTACTCGCGCGGGTACGAGTACATCTTCAACTTCCAGCAGGGAGCTGCGGAGGAGGTCGGATACACCGCGGTCGACGCCCTCCTGTACTACCGGGATCAGGGGCTCATCGCGCCCGAGGACTTCCCAACCAAGGCGGCGGTGGTGTCCTCGGACGACCTGTTCCCCTTCTCGGCCGTGAATGGTCTGCTGGGTGGAACGATCTCGGTCCCGGACATGGATCTGGAGATCTCGCTGGCTCCCGGCCCCCTTGCCGAGGCCGGCATAGACGTGGTGTATCAGCAGACGTGGCCACTCGGTGAGTTCACCGACTGGATCGGCCTGGCCAATGCGATCGCGGCTAGCGGCGCCGATTCGGTGTTTGCCGGGATGGCCTCTCTGGACGAAACCGCCTCGTTGATCGAGGCATTCGCCACGGTCCAGTATCAGCCGAAGTTCCTGTACATGTCCCAGGGCGCTCAGTCCGAGCTCCACGATTCGATCGGCGACCTCATCAACGGACTGACGGTCCACACGGCGTGGCACCCGTCAGCCAACTTCGAGGGAACCCTCGCCGGTCAGCCGTACTCGGTGGCTGACTTCATCGCAGATTTCACTGCGGTGCACGGCCGGGCTCCCGACGAGGACGAGGCAATCCCATTCGCCGTCTGCCAAGGGCTGGAACAGGCGATCAGCGGAGTCGGAGCCGTGGACCAAGCGGCGATGAAGGACTGGTTGCATGCCAGAACGGCAGCGGACCCGGTGAAGACCGTGCTCGGCGACTTCTACTGGGATGAGCGTGGGCTGCCACCGGGCCGGAACTACCTGCTGACGCAGTGGCAGAACGGTGAACTCAAGATGGTGTTCCCCATCGGAGAGTTCCCCGGAACCGTCGACCTTCAATACCCAAAGCCTGAATGGCCATAAGGCACAGCGATCGGGGGGGCCCGGCTCGCCGGGCCCCCTCGTCTCTCTGACACGGAGATCGACCAGACGTGACCGCTCTACTTGAAGCACGCGACCTGAACAAGGCGTTTGGGGGCCTCCAAGCCGTCAAAGGGTGTTCGTTCGGCGTGGAGCAGGGCAGCATCACCGCCCTGATCGGCCCCAATGGCGCGGGCAAAACAACGGCGTTCGACATCATCAGCGGCATCCTCGCCGCGGACTCGGGACGAGTGATCTTCAACGGCAAAGACGTGACCGGCCTCCTGCCGCATTCGATCAGCCGGCTCGGGCTGAGCCGAACGTTCCAAGTCACACGCGGACTCGGCGAGCTGACGGTGCTCGAGAACATGGTGGTCAGCTCCCCGTCGGGCGGACTGAGGAACCTTCTCGGGTCGAGCATCCTGAGGCGGGAGCGTGACCGAGCGATGGAGCTGCTCCGCTTCGTGGGAATCGCAGAACTCGCCTCAAACACGGCCGACAAGCTGTCCTACGGACAGAAGAAGTTGCTCGAGTTCGCATCGGTCTTCATGTCGGACCCGAAGCTGGTCTTGCTCGACGAACCCGCCGGCGGCGTCAACCCTGCACTCCTGGAACGGATCATGGACCGGATTCGACGCCTGAACGAGAAAGGCATCACGTTTCTGTTCATCGAGCACAACACCGAGATGGTGATGCATCTCAGTGACTGGGTGGTCGTGATGGCGCACGGTGAGGTGCTCACCGAAGGGACCCCTGCCGTGGTCCAAGAGAACGACATGGTGCTCGACGCGTACCTGGGGAGGGCCTGATGCCCTTGCTCGAAATCGACAACGTCGTCGCCGGATACGGAGCCGGGCCCGACATCCTCAATGGAATCGCGGTTCACATCGACGCGGATCGCTCCTACTGCATCGTCGGACCGAATGGTGCCGGCAAGTCGACCCTGCTCAAGGTCGTGTGCGGCATCCTTCGACCCCGGTCGGGGCAGATTCGTCTCGACGGCCTCAAGGTGAGTGGCATGCGCCCAGATCAGCTGCTCGCCAAGGGCATCTGCTTCGTGCCTCAGGAGCAGAGCTTGTTCTCCGAGATGACCGTCCGGGAGAACCTCGTGATGGGCGGCTTCCTCATCCGCGACAGAGCCGTCGTCGCAGACCGGATGACTCAGGTCCTCGAACTCTTCCCGGCGCTCCGCGAGCACCTCGGCCAGCTGGCGGGACGGCTCTCGGGAGGCGAACAGCGGATGGTGGCCCTGGGCAGAGCCCTCATGATGGACCCCCGGATCCTGATGATCGACGAGCCGAGCTTGGGACTCGCCCCGCTGGTCGCCGACCAGATCTTCTCGACCATCGTTGGCTTCCGTCAACGCGGGATCACCGTCATCGTCGTCGAACAGAACTGCAAACGCGGGCTGGAGAACACCGACTGGGGGATCGTGCTCGAGTTGGGAACCAAGCGGTTCGAGGGATCGGCAGACACGATCCTGGACGATCCGCGGATGCGAGAGCTCTACCTCGGCACGTCTGTGAGGAGAGGCGACGCCCGATGATTGACATCCTCCAGACACTCGTCTTGGGGCTCATGCTCGGAGGCGTGTACGCCTTGATGGGGTCCGGCCTCACCCTGCTCTTCGGCGTGATGCGAATCGTGAACCTCGCCCATGCCGCCTTCATCGCGGTGGCCGCTTACATCGCCTTCTACGCGTTCGACCTCTTCGGAATCGACCCGCTGCTTTCAGTGCTGATCGCCATGCCCGTCATGTTCCTCCTGGGCGTGGCCGTGTACATCCCGTTGTTCCCGCGGATCGAATCCAGCCCGAGGTACGTCGAGATGACCGTGCTGATGACCTTCGCATTGGCGCTGATCATCGAGGGCGTACTCAGCTTCTTCTTCACCGGCATAGTGCGTGCCACCCGACCGGCATATACGACCGATGCCTTGTTCATCGGGAACGTGCTGATTCCGGTCGGGCAACTGCTGGCCTTGGGAATGAGCTGCCTCCTCTTGACGGGGACGTGGCTGTTCCTCAAGTTCACCCGAACCGGGACGGCAGTACGGGCAACGATGCAGAACCGGACGTCCGCACAGATCGTCGGGGTGAACATCCTGCGGATATCGGCAATTGCCTTCGGACTCGGCATGGCGCTCGCCGGCGCGTCGGGCTGTCTGGTCAGCTACCTCTTCCCCTTCTACCCGGGACAGCACTGGCGCTGGGTTGCGTTGCTCCTCTCACTGATCGTTCTGGGAGGACTCGGCAGCCTGAAAGGCGCGGTGGTCGGGGCACTTGCGCTCGCGGTGGCAGCCGCCTTTGTGACCCGTTGGCTGGGACCCGAGTGGTCGTCACTGACGTTCTACCTGGCCCTGTTCTTGATCCTGCTGGTGCGCCCTCAGGGTCTCTTCGGAAAGGCAATGAGGATCTGATGCTGCAGAACACCGCCGCGGGCGGAGACATCGACCATCCTTCGATGCCCGACAAGCCACGACGACCGGGGGTGGTGTCCCGGCGAGTCGTGCTTGTGGCCGCCGTCCTCCTCGTACTGGTGATTCCCGCGTTGCCCTTCAGTGCCTACAACTACGTGTTGCAGGTAGGCACGATGGCAGCGATGTGGGTCGCCATCTCATCGAGCTGGAACATCGTCGGCGGCTACACGGGCTACATCTCCCTCGGGCACAGCGTCTTCCTGGGTGTAGGGGCGTACGCATCGGGAATCGCCCTCGTCTACCTCGGCCTGTCACCATTCATCACGGCACCAATCGCCGGGCTCATCGCCATGGCCTTCGGACTGGTCATCGGCCTCATCACGCTGAGAGCCAAGGGGCCCGGCTTCATCATCGCCACGATCGCGATGATCTTCGTGATCCGCACGATGGTCGACAATTGGGCGTTCGTGGGGGCCTCATCGGGAATGACGCTCCCTCTTCCTCCGCTCTCGCCCACAGCCACCAAGGTGGCGTTCTATTACGCCATGGTGGTGACCGCGTTTGGGGCCGTCTACCTCACGTACCGGGTGGCTCATTCCAAGTTCGGTCTCGGGCTCCGCGCCCTCTCGCAGGACGAGATCAAGGCGGAGGTGGCCGGCATCGACACCCGCTGGTACAAGGTCATCGCGGTCGCCTTGAGCGCCTTCTTCATCGGGATGGCGGGGGCAATCTGGGGCTACTCGCTCTCGTATCTGCGCCCGGGCATCTTCTTCGCCGTCGCCATTTCCACCGAGATGGTGGTGTCGACGATCATCGGTGGGCGCGGAACGGTGGCCGGCCCGGTGGTGGGAGCGCTGCTGGTCGTGGGCATCAACGAGGTGTCGCGCGTCGAGTTCGGCGGCAGCTCGCTCAACATCGTCGTCACCGGCGTCATCCTGTTGCTGATTCTGTTGTTCTTTCCCCGCGGAATCGTGGGGAGTCTCAGGGAGGCGGGCAGGCTGCCGCGCTTCCTGGATTGGGACTGAGGTGAGGGCGCCGACGCGTCGCGATGACGAGTGGATGGCCTTCGGGCGACCCGCCAGCCCTTCTGAGCAGAGGGAGGTGCCATGCCGAAAGCAGCCGTGAACGGCATCCAGATCCATTACGAGGTCGCGGGCTCCGGGATACCCGTCATGCTGCTCGTCGGTCTACCCGGCGTTGGCAAGGGCTGGGGTCCCCAAGCCTCGCTCTTTGCCGACAACTACATGACGATCGTGCCCGACCAACGCGGAGCGGGCCAATCGAGCTGGCCCAGCGAGGGATACACCATCGAGGAGCACGCCAGCGACATGGCCGGCGTCTTGGCGAGTCTCGACTGCGGTCCGTGTCACATCGTCGGATCGTCCACGGGGGGAGCCATCGCCCAAGTCATGGCGCTCGATCACGCCGATGTCGTTCGCTCGGTGACCCTGCTGGGTTCGTGGGCGGGCCCTGACGACTTCTTCCGACATCAGTTCGAGACTCGCAAGCGAATCCTGCTCGAAGCGGGAATGAAGGCGTACATCGATGCCAGTGTCCTGATGCTGTTCTCCCCGGCGTATTTCCGAGACCACTACGACGAGGTCCGGCGATACTGCGATCAAGGCGCCTCGGGAGCCTCAGACCCCGCCATCATGATCAAGCGAATCGACATGATCCTCGGCTTCGATCAGCGGAAGAGACTCGGAGAGATCGGCAGCCCTACCCTGGTGCTGGTGGGTGGCCAGGACGCTTGCACCCCCCCGTACTTCTCCGAGGAGATCGCCGCCGCCGTACCTCGAGCCGAGTTGACGGTGCTCGAAGGCGGTCATCTCGTGTACTGGGAGCACCCAGACGAGTTCTTCCAGCGAGTGGCTCGATTCCTCCGTGCGCACTGAAGGAGGGTGATGAACGACCCTGCAACCCTGTCGGACTGGGTGGATCCAGCTCGGTCGGCCCTCCTCGTCATCGACATGCAGAACGACTTCTGTCATCCCGACGGGGCCTTTGCCAAGCGCGGCTTGGACATCTCCATGGCTCAGGAAATCATCCCGACCTTGCAGCGGCTCATGGCCGCGGCACGGGAGGCTCACGTACCGGTGGCGATCGTGCGGGTGGTCCGCGGCCAGTACACGGGGTGGCCGGCTCTCGACCGCTTGTCGCGACACAACTTCGGCCCGGACTTCGTTCCGGTATTCGTCGAGGGCACGTGGGGCGCCGAGCTCCTCGAGGGGTTCGAGCCCAAGCCCGGGGACATCGCCCTCGACAAGAACCGATATGGAGCGTTCACGGGCACGAACCTGGACCTGATCCTGCGGAACAAGGGTGTCAGCACCCTGATCGTGAGCGGCGGCGCGACGAACGTGTGCGTCGAGAGCACGGTGCGCGAGGGTTTCATGCTCGACTACGACGTCGTCCTCGTCGAGGATGCGTGTGCCACCGTCACACCCGAGCTGCAGCAAGGCACGATCGGGAGCGTCCGAGGCTGGTTCGGGCGGGTCGAGCGGGCCGAGAGCATCATCGCCTGCTGGGCCGAGACCCATTGACGGCTCGGGAGGCGTCCCCGACCGTTCGTTAACCCCACCGAAGCGGACTCAAGAAGGGTGTTAAGGTCCACTACATGCCCGATGTCGCCGAGATTTCCCCAGATAAGCGAACCGGCGTCCCCCCCAACCTCATCGGGTCTCGCCTCCGGGAGGAGCGGGAGCGACAGAAGCTGAGCCTCCGCAGCCTGGCAGGGCGAATCGGAGTGACGGCAAGCCTGCTCAGCCAGATCGAGACCGGCCAGGTCAACCCGTCGGTCGACACCCTGTACGGCCTGTCTGAGGGGCTGCGAGTTCCGACGTGCTACTTCTTCGAAAACGGGGACGATCACGCCCGGCACGGAGACGCAGCCAACGAAGCGCACGACAGTCTCATCGTCTCGCCTAGCAACAGGCGATTCCTCAGTCTGGCCGGGGGGGTGCTGTGGGAGAGCCTGTTGGCCTCCGAAGAGCCCGACTTCGAATGGTGTGAGGTCCACTATCCGGCGGGGTCGATCTCGGCCGACTTCACCGAGAAGCATGCCGGCCGCCACTACGTGCTCATCCTCGAGGGTGAGGTCACGCTGCAGCTCGAGTCCGTGGATCACCCCCTGAAGGCGGGTGAATCGATTGCTTTCGACGCCAGCCTCCCCCACCAGTTCCGCAACGAGGGTACGCGGGCGGTCCGAGCCCTGATTGCGGTCTTGAAACAGCGTGAGGTTGGGACAGACGGTCTGAGCTGCTCAGCGATCACGACCGACTGACTCGGGACTGCTGCGGGGCCGTTCGAGGCACAGCAGGGCATCGCCCGGGTCGTCCAAGTGACCGGCCGCAGGCGACCGCCATGAAGGAGCACGAGACGTGACCACGGTGGACTTGCCGGTCATCGACGTCCACGTCCATTTCATACCCGACAGCCTGGTGACGGCGGTCGAGAAGGGCCTCACTCCATCCGTGTCCGTCGAGACCGAGCCGGCGGGCCTGGTGTTCTCCTTTCCGGGCATGGCACCTTCGCCTCCGGCCCAAGCGGCACTGCACGATTCCGCCCTGCTGCTGACCTCGGGGACGATGGCCGGCATCGACCTGCGCCTCGCGGGCCCTTGGACCGATCTCCTCGGTTACACCCTGACCGAGAGGGACGCCTCTTCCTGGACCAGGGCCTACAACGAGAGTCTGGCCGCTTCGTGCGCCGGGCACCCCGGCCTGGTTCCGGTGGCCACGGCTCCGTTGCAGTTCCCCGCACTGGCGGCACGGGAAGTTGAAGCGGCGCACCACATGGGATGTCGCGGCCTCATGATCGGCACCGACATCCCCGGCCTCGGGTTCGACTCACCATCGCTCGAACCGGTGTGGGAGGCCGCCGCCGGTCTGGGCATGCCCGTCATCGCCCATCCGACTTTCCTCGCCACCCCGCCGCGCCTGAGGCGCCGCGGGCTCAAGAACGCCGTGGGTCGGGCGGAGGCGGCACTGGTCGCCCTCACCGAGCTGGTGTATTCGGGAGCATTGCTCCGCCATCCGCAACTCTCCGTGATCGCGGCGCTGGGGGGTGGGGGGCTTCTGTCATTCGCGGAGCGCATCGTCCGCAACCACCAACTGGGTTGGTCGGACACCGACGTCGACGTGTCCGCCTCGTTGGACCGGCTGTACTTCGACACCTGCCTCGGTGATTCGATTCACCTGCGCTACCTCGTCTCCCGGGTGGGGGCGCGTCGACTCCTCCTCGGGTCCGACCATCCCTTTCCGTGGGAGCCCGACCCGGTGGGCAAGGTCCGCAGGGCGAACCTCGAGCCGGAGGAGCACGCCGCCGTCGTCGGTGGCAACGCCAGGGAATTGTTCCATCTCGGCCGGTGACGCCGGCCCGGCTGCGAAGCGGTCGAAATACCCCGGTCGGCCGCCCCTCCGCGCCGTAGATTGCCCCGAGACGTTCGATCATCTCGAGCGGCGGCCGTGCAACCGCCCGCCGCAGGCCGGAGGATTGTGATGAGCAAGGTCAAGGTCGGAGTCGCCGGCTTCGGAGTGATCGGCATGCGCCTCGCCGACGGCGTGGCGCGGCAGGAGGACATGGAGTTGGTCGGTGTCGCCGACGTGGCGCCCACCCTCCCGGTGCGGTCACTAGCCGAGCGGGGCATGCCGTACCGGCTGTTCACCGCGGCTCCGGGAGCCGAGGACGCCCTCGTCGCCGCAGGGGTCAAGGTGTCCGGGACCTTCGCCGACCTGATCGGGGAGGTCGACATCATGCTCGACGCCGCTCCCGGCGGCGTCGGTGCCAAGAACAAGGAGCAGTACCTCGCCGCCGGCCGCAAGGCCGTATTCCAGGGCGGCGAGTCGGGCAAGATCGTCGACGTCTTCTTCCACGGGTACGCCAACTACGACAAGGGCGTCGGCCAGAACTACCTGAAGCTCACCTCGTGCAACACGACCGGCCTGATCCGCGCGGTGCACGCCCTCGACAAGGCCGTCGGCATCGAGAAGGTGGCCATCACGATCATCCGCCGGGTCGCCGACCCGGGGGATATCCATCGCGGCCTGGTCGACTCGCTCTTGATCGAGCCGATCCCCAATCACCAGGCGGTCGACCTCATGGAGATCATGCCCCACGTGAACGCCACCGGGCTGCTGGTGCACACCCCGATCACCCACGGGCACATCATCACCATCCTCGCCACCCCCAAGAAGCCCATCTCCGACGATGAGGCGATCGAAGTGTTCCGGGCCCACCCCCGGGTCCGTTCCGTCCGGATCGCCGACGGCTTCAACACCAACACGTCGTTCTTCAACTACGCCCGGTTCCTCGGCCACCCGCGGGGCGACATGTACGAGATCGGGCTGTTCGAGGAGACGGTTGGCCACTCGGGTGACGACCTGATGTTCGCCATCAACATCCCTCAGGAGTCGGTCACGATCCCCGAGACGATCGACGCCATCCGGGCGGCGATCCCGATGCAGGTGAATGGGGCCGAGGCGGTCGCCTTGACCAACCGGTACCTGGGCATGGAGTAACCCATGGCCATCCCGTCGATCGACGACCTCGACGTCGCCGGAAAGCGGGTCCTGCTCCGGGTCGACATCAATTCCCCGATCGATCCCGCCACGGGGGCGATCACCGACGAGAACCGCATCGATCAGAGCCTGGCGACCATCCGCGACCTGGCGGACCGCAAGGCCCGGCTGGTGATCATCGCCCATCAGGGCGACACCCTCGACTACCACAACCTCGTCGGCCTCGGCCAGCACGCGGTGCGGTTGGCCGCCAAGCTGGGCCGCCCGGTCGGATTCGTCGACGACGTGGCCGGGCCGGCGGCGCGTGACCGCATCGCCGCGCTCGGCGAGGGGGAGATCCTTCTCCTCGACAACCTCCGCTATCTCACCGAGGAGGTGTCGACGTTCGAACGCGACGTGAAGCTCACCCGCGAGCAGATGGCGGGCACCTACCTGGTGCGGAACCTGGCGCCGCTGTTCGACCTCTACGTCAACGACGCCTTCGCCGCCGCCCACCGGGCGTCTCCCTCGATGACCGCCTTCCAGCGGCTGATGCCGTCGGCGGCGGGACGGCTGCTCTTCGCCGAGCTACGGGCGGTCAGCCGCCTGGTCGACGACCCCGCCCGGCCGGCGGTGTTCATCCTCGGCGGGCTCAAGGTGTCCGACGGGTTCTCGATCATGGGGCGGGTGCTCGGAGAAGGGCTCGCCGACCGGGTGCTGACAACGGGAGTGGTCGGCGAGATCATGCTGATGGCCGACGGAATCGACCTGGGGGAGCCCACCACCCGGTTCATCGCCGACCGCGACCTGGACCGCTTCGTGGCCGTGGCCACCACCCTCCTCGCCGAGCACCGGGCCCGGATCGAGCTGCCGGTCGACGTGGCGGTGCTCGACGGGACCGAGC
>JAZDHM010000059.1:0-3753 GCA_043805935.1 Actinomycetota bacterium | reverse complement strand
AGGGCGATCCATCCGAAGTTGAGGGTCAGGTTCTCCCGCCATCCGAACTTGACGTCGAGTGAGTACGCGGCCCCGGCGAGCCCGACCAGCGCGCCGCCGATCACGGTGTACAGGTACCGCAGGCGGTTCACCGGGATGCCGCGGGCGAAGGCAGCCTCGGGCCGCTCGCCCACCCCCTGGAGCTCCAGCCCCCGCCGGGTCCGGTAGAGGAACAGATAGGTGCCGATCAGTGCCAGGAAGCTCCCGTACACCGAGAGGTTGTGGTCGAAGAGCACCGTCCCCAGGAATGGGATCTTGGAGAGCCCCGGGATCGCCAGGTGGGGAACCGCGGTTCCCTTGGCGCCGACATAGGCCGTGCCGAGGAAAGACGACAGCTTGGTGGCGAGCAGGGTCAGCACGAACCCCACCGCGATCTGGTTGAGCCGGAGCTGGATGCTGGCGAAGGCGATCAGGGCGGCGATCACCGCGGCCACGGCGGTGGCGGCGAGGAACCCGACGATCACGCTCCCGGTGATGTAGGTGATGGCGAACCCGGTCATCGCCGAGAGCATGATGCTGCCGTCGAGGGAGAGGTTGATGACCCCTGCCTTCTCCGCGATCGTCTCGCCCATCGTGGCGTAGATGAGCGGTGCGGCTGCGGCGATGATCGTGGCGAGGGTGTCGTCCATCTTCAGATTCCCGCCTCGAGCCGGTCACGTTCCCGTGCCCGCCGTACCTGCCACCCACCCACCAGCACGGTGAGCAGCACCAGCGTTCCCTGGACCACTCCGCCCAGCGACGAGTTGAGCCCGAGGCGCAACGACAGCTGGGTGCTGCCGACCGAGATCATCACGAAGAAGAACGCGATCGGGGCAATGAGCGACGCCCGGTACCCGGCGAGGAGCACCACCAGGATGCCGAGGAACCCGTAGCCGCCGGAGATGGCAGGCACCAGCTTGTGCTGGAACCCGATCGCCTGGACCGCTCCTCCCAGCCCGGCGAGCCCGCCGCCGATCGCCATCGCCGCCAGCAGGTAGCGGCGGGTGGCGATGCCGATGATGTGGGCGCTGGCGGCGTTGGCGCCCACCGCCTTGAGGCGGAGCCCGAAGAACGTCCCCCGCATCAGCAGATAGACACCGATCACGGCCAGCACCGCCAAGACGATGGCGAGCGGCGCCAGCTTGTCCCCGATGGTCGGCAGCCACGCCTCCCGGGGGAAGGGGTTGGTGCCGCTCGTCGAGGCGATCCCGGCGCGCTTCCACGGACCGATGACCAGATAGACGACCAAACCGGTGGCGACGAAGTCGAGGCCGAGGCCGCCGAAGATCTCGTTGACGCGTCCGTACACCCGAAGCGCTCCGGCGAGCAGGCCCCAGAGCAGGCCACCGACGACTCCGGCGACGAGAGCCACCGTGATCAGGGCGGGCGTCGGGGCGTGGAACTCGCGGGCGATCCACGAGGCGGCGATGGCGCCCATTACCACCTGCCCTTCGACGCCGATGTTCCACAACCCGGCGGCGAACGTGACCACCAGGCCGGAGGCGGCGAGGACGAGCGGCACCCAGGCCATCAGAGTGTCGGCGAGCTTGGCGCCGTCGCCGACCGAGCCCTGCCAGATCAGTCGGAACGACTCGATGGGCGATGCACCGGAGGCGAGGAGCAGTCCGGCGGTGAACAGGAGTGCCAGGGCGACGGCGATCGCCTTTGATCCCGCCCTGGCCCAGACCGGCTTCACGCCACGTCCCTCCCGCCGATGAGATGGCCAAGCCGATCGGTGTCGGTCTCGGCGGCGTCGAGCACCTTGAGCACCCTGCCGCCGAAGAACACCACGACCCGGTCGCTGTAGCGCAGCAGCTCGCTGAGGTCCGCCGAGGCGAACACCACCGCGGTGCCGCGCTCCACCCGCTGCATCAGCTGGCCCCACACCCAGTCGGCCGATGCGATGTCGAGCCCCCTGGTGGGGTGCTCCATGAGCAGCACCGTGATGCCCTCGGGCACCATCGCCAGGAGGAGGCGCTGCTGATTTCCCCCGGAGAGATCCTCGGCGGTCGTGTCGGCGGTGCCGTTGATCGAGTGCTTGGCGATGCGGGCGGCAGCGTCGCGGCGCGCCTCCGCCCAGGGCACCAGGAACCGCTTGGACCCGGAGATCAATTGGAAGTGCTCGGTGACGGTGAGGCCGCGGATCAGGCCCTCCTCGAGGCGCCCGGCCGGGAGGTAGTGGATCCCGGCGGCGAGCCGCTGGTGGTACCCGCGGGCGGTGACATCGTCGCCGCCGAGGCGAATGGAGCCGGCGGTGGTGCGGAGCAGCCCGGCGCAGGTTCGCAGCAGGGTTCGCTGCCCGCTGCCCTCGAGGCCCGCCAACCCGATCACCTCGCCGGCTCGTACGCCCAGCGTCAGGTTCTCCAGGGCGGTGAGCCGGTCGGCGACGGCGACCCCGTCGAGCTGGAGGGCGACGTCGCCCCTGGCCCCCGGGAGCCGTCCGGCGATGGGGAGCGCCTGGCCGAACATCATCTCGACGAGCCGGTCGATGGCCACGGGGAGGGTCGCTTCGCCGACCGCCTTGCCCCGGCGCATGACGGTCACCCGGTGGCACAGGGCGTCGATCTCTTCGAGCTTGTGGGAGACGAAGATGACGATCATCCCCTGCACGGCGAGGGTGCGCAGCGTGTCGAAGAGCAGCGCCTGCTGGGCTGCGGAGATGCCGGTCGTGGGCTCGTCGAGGATGAGCACCTTGGCCCCGAGCCACAGGAGGCGGACGATCTCCAGCTGTTGACGCTCTCCGACGGTGAGCGAGCGGGCCGGGGTGTCGGGGTCGAACGAGAATCCGAAGCGGCCGGCGAGGCGGGCCAGTTCCGCGGCGGCGGCCTCCCGGTCCATGGATGGGCTGCCGAGCAGGAAGTTGTCGAGGACGCTGAAGGGGAGGAAGACGAGCGGATCCTGGTGGAGCATCCCGATCCCGGCGGCGATGGCGTCGCGGGGGGAGCGCAGGGTCAGGGTCGTGCCGTCGAGGGAGATCTCGCCCGAGTCGGGGGCGATGAACCCCGAGAGGACCTTCATGAGCGTGGACTTGCCGGCCCCGTTCTCACCGAGCAGTCCGTGGAGTTCTCCCGCCTCGACCCGGAGGGTCACCCCGTCGTTGGCACGCACCGCCCCGAAGTGCTTGTGGATGTCACGCAGCTCGAGGCTCATCGGCGGTGAGAGGGTAGGGGGTGGCGATCAGTGCCGCACGGGGGAGGGATCGATGATCCCTCCCCCGTTGCGCGGCCTCTCATCGAGTCGTTGCACACACGCTCAGCCGGCCGAACTCGCTCCAATAATGCCCTCAAGGAGCTGTTCGGCATACCAGATCTGGTAGTCGGTCCCCACCTCACCGTCGGCGAGGAACGGAGTCCCGTCCTGGTAGTTCAGCGGCCCGGTGTACAGGTTGATCGACCCGTCCGCCAGGCCGGCGATGAACGTGTCGAGGTCGGTGGCGGCATCGGCGCCGAGCGCGGTGCCGTTGACCCATCCGACCCCCGACGTGTCCGCGTTGTTGATGTCGGTCCAATCGGGCCCGAACCAGTTGAACGACGCCTCGAACGTGTCGTTGAGAACCGAATTCAACACCTGGAGGTACGAAGGCCCCCAGTTGAAGTACGGCACACCCAGGCAGGCGTCCTCCGCTTCGGCGCAGGCTCCCTGGAAGTCGTAGGGGATCGCAAACACGTTCTCGCCGGCAGCGGCACGCTGTCCCGCAACCACCAGGGCCTCGGTCGTGTCGATGCCCGAGATGAC
>JAZDHM010000058.1:0-3222 GCA_043805935.1 Actinomycetota bacterium | reverse complement strand
ATGTCGATGAACGCGTCGAAGCCCTCCGGAGCCGCTGCCCTCGACAAGGCGCTGACGAAAGACCACGACGGGAGCATCTTCAACGACCTCGGCGGTTTCCTGGCGAACGTGACCTCCGGCCCGGGGGCGGGGATCCTCAGTCACGTCCTCGGAGGGAGCCGGCCCCCAGGTGGAGCAAGCGATCGCTCAGAAGTCGGGCCTCTCCCTCGACAAGATCGCTCCGCTCCTCATGACCGTCGCACCGCTTGTCATGGGTGCGCTGGGGAGGATGAAGAAGGACGAGAAGATGGACGCAAGCGCGGTGGCAGCCACGCTCGCCACCGAACGGACGGCAGCCGAGCAGGGCGACCAGGGCAGCGTGCTCTCGTCGGTGCTCGGCCTGCTCGGGGGGATGAGCCAGCCGACGACGCCGGCGGCCTCCTCGTCGGGTGGTGGCGGCATCCTCGGGATGCTCGGCGGCCTCTTCGGCAAGAAGAAGAAGGGCTCCTGAGGGAAGGGCGCAAGGCGCCCCAGCTTGGATCCCCTTTGGTGTCGCGCAGGTAGGCGTGGATCTCGCGCGCCGCCCGCCGCCCCACTATCCCACGCTTCCTTTGGCGTGAATCGCCCGACGCGGCGATAATGTCTCGTCCGCACATTGCGTCTCAGGAGTCTTCGTCCATGGATCAGGTCAGTCTGCGTGCCGAGCCACGCACCGAACGTGGCTCCCGGCCCAGCCGACGGTCGCGTAGCGCCGGGATCGTCCCGGCGATCGTGTACGGCCGCGGGCTCGATCCGATGGCCGTGTCGGTGAACCGCCGCGACCTGTACACGGTGCTCCACACCGAGGCGGGTACCAATGCCCTGATCAACCTGGACGTGGCAGGCGGGAAGCCTCTCCTCACCGTGGCCCGGGAGATCCAGCGGCATCCGGTGCGCGGAGAGATCGTGCACCTCGACTTCATCAACATCTCCCTCGACGAGAGGATCCACGCCGAGGTCGGCATCGAGTACCAGGGCGTGCCCACCGGGGTCAGGGTCGACGCCGGGATCGTCGAGACGATCCGTGCCTCGGTCGAGGTGATCGCCTTCCCGCTGGACATTCCGGCGCACATCCCCCTCGACATCTCCGCGATGGAAGTCGGCGACACCCTCAAGGTATTGGACCTCCCGATCATCGAAGGCGTCGAGTACGTGGACGAGCCGACGGCCGACCTGGTCACGGTCATCATCCCCCGCATCATCGAGGTGGCCGCCCCCGAGGTCGCCGTTGCCGAGATTCCCGCCGAGGGCGAGGTCGCGGCTACCACCGAGGGTGTCGCAGCCGAGGTCGAAGACGAGGACTGAGCGGAGGCGCATCCCGGCGCTCGTCGGGCCGGCCGATCGGGGTTGGCGATGAGAGTCGGGCGTGGCGGCGCCGAGCCTGTCGACCACCTGTTGGTTGTCGGTCTGAGGAATCCGGGCGCCGATTACGACGGAACTCGCCACAACGTCGGAGGCGAGGTCGTCCGTTCGGTCGCGGCCGGCTTCTCGTTCAAGCGCGCCCCCAAGCGCATCCTGGCCGAGGTGGTCGAGACCGACCTGGAGGCGCGTCGGGCGGTGCTGGCACTCCCGACCACCTTCATGAACGAGTCGGGCGGGCCGGTGTCCGCGCTCGTCGGGTACTACCGGGTGGATGCGAGTCGCCTCATCCTGGTCCACGACGACATCGATCTGCCGTTCGGCAAGCTCCGGCTGCACTTCGGGCGGGGGGCCGGCGGCCACAACGGAGTGGCGTCGGTGATGCGGTCCTTGGGGAGCCGCGACGTCTGGCGTCTCAAGATCGGCGTAGGAAGGCCGCCCGGGCGAATGGCCCCGGCCGATTTCGTGCTGCGACGCTTCACCCCCGCCGAGCGGTCCGACGTCGACCTGATGGTCGGTGAAGCGGCGGACACGGTGCGGCGATTCGCCGCCGCCGGCGGCGAGGAGGCGAAGCGCTACGCCGGGGAGGCAACGCGGCGTCTCGGCATCGTCGACGAAGGCTGACCCTCAGCCGCGGGTGATCAGCCCCTCGCGGTCCATGTAGACGATCTCGGGGTTGACCGGCCAGACGCAGGCCACGGCGATCACGGCCAGGATCGGGATCACCAGGCAGGCGTAGAGCCCCAAGGACACGTCGAATCCCTCATCCTTGACGTTGCCCAGGTTGTAGAAGGCCATCCCGGCGAGGCCGATCCACAGCAGCGCCAGTATCGCGATCCCTGCCCGCAGACCACTCGGGTTGAGCAGGAGGCGGATTCCATCCCGCTGTCGCAGCGTGCGGCGGTAGGAGCGAACGGGCGCCATGCCGACGTCCCGGCGCCGCGGGGTCAGCACCCGGAACACGATCGGGTTCAGGATCAAGATGATGAACAACCCTACGACGTAGCCCGGCGCCGGCAGGGCGTATCCGATGCTGCTGCTTCCCCACTCGAGTCCGCCAACCTTGGCGATTCCCAGGAACGTCGCGATGATCGCGGCGACGCTGGCGATCAATGCGGCGATGTACCCGAAGCGCTGCAGACCGGTGGCGACGATCCCCTCGCGGACGACCGTGGGTGACGTAGCCGCCGCCCTGGCTACCGGAGCGGCTGCCGACGCGGCAGCGGGCGCGGTAGCCGTGGCGATCACCGCCCCACAGGCCGAACAGAAATGCGCCGTGGCCTGGTTCTCCACCCCGCACGAGGAACAGAAGACCGTGGTACGAGCAGCCATCCTCCACCTCCCGCCGAATCGGTACACGACTACGCCCGGTGTCGCCGCACGGCTACCCGGCATCCTCAACGATCCGTCCCGAGCGGGCGGGGGAGTAGAGGCGGATTCCTCCCCGGCCCGCCTATCGTCGCCGCGGGAGGCCGGGTGCGGTACGTAGGAGCCATAGATCAGGGGACCACGAGCACCCGCTTCATCGTGGTCGACCGGCGTGGGCGCGTGGTCGCCATGGACCAGCAGGAGGTCCGCCAGGGGTATCCACGGCCGGGCTGGGTGGAGCATGATCCGGCCGAGATCCGTCGGCGCACCCGGGAGGTCATCGCCGGGGCACTCGCCGGCGCCGGAATAGCCCCCGCCGACCTCGCGGCCGTCGGCATCACCAATCAACGGGAGACGACGATTGCGTGGAATCGGTCGACCGGCGAGGCGATCGGGCCGGCGATCGTCTGGCAGGACACCCGCACCGACGCCCTCGTCGGGCGGCTCGCCGGTGAGACGGGACCGGATCGCTTCCGC
>JAZDHM010000057.1:0-3843 GCA_043805935.1 Actinomycetota bacterium | reverse complement strand
GGCAAACTCGTCGGCGCTTCGATGTTCGGTGACCTGACCATGTCGATCAACCGCAAGGCCGACGGCGTGCTGCTGTCGTCGATCGTCGTGAAACGGGACACCGGCAAACCCGGTGCCGGCTTCACCGAGTTCGCCCGCAGCCAGGGGTCCAAGGCGTCCCTGGCCACCCTGCAGAAGAGGGTGTTCAAGCGATTCGAGCGCGACCGATAGAAGCGCGCTCCAGGGCCCGGGTCCTTGATCGCGTTTTCGCGATCCTTCCCGTCACCCGTGGATATGGGAACCTCCGGTGATGCATCCCTGGCACGCCATGTCGATCGGCGAAGTCGCAGCGGTTGTCGGCACCGACGTGCGCCACGGCCTCACCACCGACACCGCCGTCCGGCGACTCGCCGAGCACGGTCCCAACCAGCTCGAGGCCGCCCACGGCCCGGGCACGATCCGCCTCCTCCTCGAGCAGTTGTCCAGCGCCCTCGTCTGGCTTCTACTCGTGGCAGCGGCGGTCAGCGGGTTCCTGCTCGAGGAGTGGCTCGATGCCGGCGTGATCGGGGCGATCGTCGTGCTCAACACCCTGCTCGGGTTCTTCCAGGAGGCCAGGGCGGAGCGGGCGCTGAACCGGCTCCGGGAGATGGCCGCCCCCGAGGCGGTGGTGGTGCGCGACGGGCAGCGGGCCCGCGTGCCGGCCATCGACCTCGTCCCCGGTGACCTTGTGGTCCTCGAAGCGGGGGTGAAGATCGCCGCCGATGCTCGGGTCGTCGACGCCGCACACCTCGAGGTCGAGGAGTCCTCGCTCACCGGGGAGTCCCTGCCGACGGTCAAGCAGACCGATCCGGTGGCAGCCGATGGTTCCCTCGGCGATCGCCGTTCGATGGTGTTCTCCGGGACCACCGTTGCCGCCGGCCGGGGCATCGCGGTGGTGGTGGAGACCGGATCTGACACCGAGTTCGGGCGCATCGCCGGCGCGCTGTCGGTGGAGGAGCCACCCACCCCACTCCAGGTCGAACTCGATCGGGTCGGCAAGCGCCTCGCCGTGCTCGCCCTTGGTACCGCCGGCATCGTGTTCTTGGCGGGCTGGTGGCGCGGCTATTCAGCCGAGACAATGTTTCTCACCGCGGTCGCCCTGGCGGTTGCCGCCATCCCCGAAGGTTTGCCCGCGGTGGTCACGATCACGCTCGCCGGAGGGGTGCAGCGCATGGCCCGGCGCAATGCCATCGTGCGGCGGCTCCCTGCGGTGGAAGCACTCGGGGCGGCGACGGTGATCTGCACCGACAAGACCGGGACCCTCACCCACAACGCGTTGCGCGTGGTCGAGGTGATCGTCGCCGACGAGCGGTGGTCGCTCGAACGGCTCGATGTCGCGGATCGCCGGGCACAGCGCTTCGTGGAGGTGGCGTCGTGGTGCAATGACGCCAGGCCGTCGTCTGGGGGATGGATCGGCGACGCCACTGAAGTCGCCCTGCTCGTTGCGGTTGCTGCCGTCGGCGAGGACCCCGAAGGCTTGCGCGCCGTCGCCCCGCGGGTCGACGAGTTCGCATTCGATTCCCGGCGCAAGCGGATGTCGACCGTGCATCGGGTGGGTGAGCGACTCGTCGTGGCCGTGAAGGGGGCGCCCGAGGTGGTCGTCGGTGCGGCATCGGCGATCGAGGAGGCTGGTGGGTCGGTGTTGCTCGACGAGGCTCGCCGTGACACGATCCTGGGCCAGGCCACCGAGCTCGCCGAGCGAGGTTTGCGCACCCTGGCGCTCGCCTACCGGGATGCCGCCGAGCCGCCCACGGGATCGGCGGCGGCCGAGCGCGACCTCGTGCTCGTGGCGATCGTGGGCATGAGCGACACGGTGCGCTCCGAGGCGGAGCCGGCGGTGCGCCAGGCTCGTCGCGCCGGCATCAACGTCGTCATGGTGACCGGAGACCATGCGGTCACGGCAGGCGCGATTGCCACCAGCGTCGGGATTCTCGAAGGGGGGGAGGTGATGCCGGGTGACCGGCTGCGGGACATCGACGTCGACACGCTCGCTCTCGAGGTGGACCGCTATCGCGTGTTCAGTCGGATCGACCCCCTCGACAAGGTCAAGATCGTCGAGGCGTGGCGAAAGCGAGGGGCCATCGTCGCCATGACCGGTGACGGGGTCAACGACGCCCCCGCCCTTCGGGCGGCCGACATTGGCGTCGCCATGGGGAGCGGGACCGACGTCGCCAAGGAGGCCGCCGCGATCGTCCTCGCCGACGACAACTTCGCCACGATCGTCGCCGCCGTGCGGGAGGGCAGGACGATCTTCGCCAACCTCAAGCGGGTCGTCTGGTATCTGCTGGCATGCAACGCCTCCGAGGTGTTCGTGATGCTGATCGGCTTCCTCGTGTTCGGCGGGCTGGGCGATCCGCTCCTCGCGACCCAGCTGCTGTGGATCAACTTGATAACGGACGGGCTTCCCGCCCTGGCGCTGGGGGTGGACCCGGCGGCCGCCGACGTGATGACCCGTCCGCCCGAGGCGGCTCGCGACGTGCTGGGCGACTGGGGACGGCTCCTCCGGCGATCCTCGGTGCTCGCCGCCGCCACGGTCGCCACCCTCGTCGTCGGCCACTTCTGGCTCGGGTACGAATGGCCGACAGTGCGGACGATGGTGTTCTCCACCCTCGTGCTCGTCCAGCTGGGTCATGCCTACGAGGTCAGGGCGCGGGTCGAGGGGCGGGGGAACCGCCTGCTGGCCTGGTCGCTCGCCGTGTCGGCGAGTCTCCAGGCACTGGTGATCTATCTGCCCGTCGGGCACAGCCTGTTCGAGACGGTGTCGTTGCCCCTGGCCGGTGTGGGGGTCGTGGCCGTCTTGGCCACAGTCTCGTTCACACTGGGGTCGGCGCTGGACCGGCTGCTCAACCCGCCGGCGTGAGCGCCCCATCGGAGAGATCGGTGAACACCGAAGCCAAGTTGTCCTCGTCGAGCACCACTACCGAGGCACCGTGGATGGTCTGCACGGTCCCCGCAAGCACGACGTTCTCCACGTTCGCCGGGTCGATCTCGTAGGCCGTGGCCGCCACGGTGAGCAGGTCGCCGAGGGGGAGGTTGGTCCACGCCCGATCGCTGAGGATCTTGAGAAGCAGGGGCAAGTCGGTGATGCCCCGCCCGCCGACGGCGTCGAGCGCCCCGAGCATCACCAGGCCCTGATGACGCGAACGGGTGAAGTCGCCCCCGGTGAGGTGGCGGTTGCGGCTGAAGGCGAGGGCGTTGGCTCCCCACAGCCGCTGGATGCCCTTGGAGAGGTACGCCTGGGAGTGCGACTCGGCCATGCCGAAGGGCACGTCGACCACGACGCCCCCGAAGTCGTTGACCAGCCGCTCGAACCCGAGGAATCCGGTGATGAGGTATCCCTCGACCGGGAGCCCGCTCAGGTTCTGGGCGATCTCCACCATCTCGTCGGCGTGCCTCTCCGACCGGGCGTTGACGCTGCTGTACTTGTCCGTGCCACCGGAGTAGTCGACGTACGAGTCGCGGGGGAAGCCGACGATGCCCCCTGAGTGGAGGGCGATGTTCGAGGCGGCGATGTGGATACTGTCCGCCCGATACAGCTCTTGGCCTTGCCCGGGCCGAGCATCCGTGCCGATGATCAGCACGAAGCGGACCGGGTCGCCGTACCAGGCATCCGAGCCGAAGCGGGCGAGCTTGGCGCCGACGACCTCCCATCCCGAGCCGTCGTCGGCGAGCAGCACGACGTCGTCGTCGGCGGTGACGACGCCCACCCGTCCTCCGAAGGCCTCGGCGCTATTGAAAGTGGCTTCGATGGTCATCGACTCGGTGGGGACGAGCAGTGCCAAGTGGTCGAGCAACCCCTCGGGGGCATCGGGTTCGGGAAGGGTG
>JAZDHM010000056.1:0-17884 GCA_043805935.1 Actinomycetota bacterium | reverse complement strand
GGTGAGCGTGACCGCCGACTGCTCGGTCATCAGGTTCACCCAGATCGGGGTCGCCGCCAACACCGGGCCGACCTGGCCCGGCGAGGCGCCGGTGAAGTAGTGGGTCATGATCTCCTGCCAGGAGTACCCGGCCCGGGACATCCCATACGCTCCGAACTGGCTCAGCCCGACCGAGTGGCCGAATCCGCCTCCGGAGAACGCGAAACTCGGGTCGTCGGCGGCGCCTGCGGTGAGGGCCGTCCCGGGGACGATCAGGGTGAGCAGGGCCACGAGCACCGTCAACCGGCGGACGACGCTGGGAACCCACTGATGCGAAGAGTGGTCATCGCACATACCCTCCGCATCGGAACCTAAAGTGGTGTGGTTGACTACTTTGTGTGGCTAGCGAACCGGGCAGCCGAGGGCAGCCACGAGCCGGGGAAGCGCCGTTCCGGCCCGTTCCGAGACCACCACGGTGGCCACCTCGTCGAGATCGGTCGGGCCGACGTTGACGATCACCAGCGGATGCCCGTGGGCGATCACTTCCAGAGGTATCCCGGCGGCAGGGAACACCGACAGCGTGGAGCCCACCGCCACGACGGCGTCGGCGGCGTCGACCATCGAGGCGGCCCGGTCGAGCTCCTCGCCGGGAATGAGTTCGCCGAAGAGGATGATCCCGACCTTGAGGATGCCGCCGCAGACCTGACAGCGCGGGTCGTCCTCGCCATCTCGCACCCGCCGGGCGATCTCCTTTGTGGGTCGGCGGATGCCGCACCCGAGGCACAGGGTGTCGGTGGTGTTGCCGTGCAGCTCCACCAGCGCCTCGGGGGGCAGCCCCGCCTGCCGGTGGAGGCCGTCGATGTTCTGCGTGACGCAGCCGACCATGTGGCCGCCGCCCCACAAGGTGGTCACCGCCCGATGGGCATCGTTGGGGCGCGGGTTCATGGCGTCGGCGGCGGCTCGCATGTGCCACGATGCCGTGCGGATCTCCCGGTTCGACACGTACCGCTCGAGGGTGAAGTCGTCCGGATCCATGCGGGTCCACAGGCCGTCCGGTCCCCGGAAGTCCGGAATCCCCGACTCGGTCGAAATCCCGGCGCCGGTGAACACGAGGATGTTGCCACGCCCGGTGAGCACCCGGGCGGCCGCTTCGATCGGATCGACCATCGCTCCGATCGTAGGAGCGCTCAGCCGGCCGCGATCCGGCGGTATTCAGCGCGCAGATTGGGCCGGAGCCTACGCCGGTGGCGATCGGTGAGGAAGGGGATGCGAGGCCGGACCAGCACGAGGTCCCCGTCCCGCACGACCAGTCCCTCCGCGGCGAGGAGGGCCAGGTGGATCGGCTCGCGGAGGCGCCGCTGGCCGTGGGCGGCGGCGATCAGCCGGAGGAGGTCGGCCACCGCACCCGGTCCGATCACCGCGGTCCAGAAGCGGCGGACGGCGGGGTCGGCGGGGGCGTGGCCGGGGGCGTCTCGGTCGAAGAGCAAGGCGGCGATCCACGGCCGCGGCAGGACGGTGGGTCTGGCCGTCGCGGCGCCCGGGGCTGGCGCGGCATCCATCTCGATGGGAGGACGGGCATCTCGACGGAGGGTCCCGGGCACCGCAACGGTCATGCCGGGTTTGATACCAAATGACCCCAGTTACCTGCAAGTAGGACGTGCCAGAACGCGAAAAATTGCCGTCTGAGAGCGCGGGTAATCTGCGCACGCTCTACGGCGAGTAGACGTACAGAGCAATGTGGATCACCGTCGTGTCGCCGATCGGGCTGCCGGCGCTAGGGACGGTGAAGGCCACGGTGTTGTCCTGGCTCTGGTCACCGGTGGGCACCTGGGCGTCGAACACCCAGCTGAAGGTGAGGTGGCTGGCGTCGCTCAGATTCCGCAGGGCGGTGTTCGCCTGGTTGCGCTTCAGCCCCACCAGGTTGGGTACCGACCCGGTCGGGGAGAGCCCGTTGGACACCTCGATCTCCACGACGGTGCCCTGTTCGACCCGGGCGCCCGCCACGGGATCGGTGCCAGCCACCGTGTTCTCGGCTTCGTCGGAGTTGACCAGCTTGATGGTGACGTCGAGCCCCGCCTGAAGGATCTCCCTCTGGGCTCGCTTGTAGTCGAGGCCGGTGACGTCGGGGACCTCCACCCGTGGCGTGGCGTAGTACCCGGCGGTCCCCGGCGGGTCCTCGGGGAAGTCCTCCACCGGCAGATCGGCGACCACCACCTCCATGAACTCCTTCCAGATCGGCGCCGGGGCACTGCTCCCGAACATCCTGGGGATGAACGTCCCCCTCACGGTCAGGTTGACCATGGGGACCTGAGCGTCGGGGAAGCCGACCCACACGGCGGTCGTGTACTGGGGCACCGAGCCGACATACCAGGCGTCGAGGTAGTTCTCGTGCGTGCCGGTCTTGCCGATCTGGGGCCGTCCGATGTAGGCGTTGCCGCCGGTGCCCTGGGAGATCACCTTCTCCATCGTGTTGATGACCGCGGCGGCGAGAGCCGGCTCGAGGACTTGGGTGCGCTCCACCTGGTGCTGGTAGACGACGTTCCCGTCGGCGTCCTCGATGCGCTCGATCAGGTAGTTCTCCACCCGGGCACCCTCGTTGGCGATCGTCGAGTACGCCGAGGCCATCTCGAGGGGGCTCACCGCCGACGCCCCCAGGACGACGGCAGGGACGGCCGCGAGCGGCGACTTGATCCCCATGGTGTGGGCGACGTCGACGATGTTCTGCGCCCCGACCCTGATGGCCACCTGGCAGAACACGGTGTTCGTCGAGCGGTAGAGCGCCGCCTCCAGCGAGCGGACACCCGCTTCGTTGTCACCGGCATTACGGCATACCCAGGGTTCGATGCCCCCGAAGTCGAGCGTCTGGGGCGTGCTGTAGTCCCAGAACGAGTTGAGCGGGATGCCCTGCTCCAGCGCGGCGACCAGACCGAACGGCTTGAAGGCGGATCCAGGGTTCCGCCGGCCCTTGGTCGCCAGGTCGTATTGGCGCTGGCCGGCGGCGACGTCGGTGCCAAAGTCGAGCCCCGACGCCATCACCACGGTCGCCCCGGTCCGGTTGTCGACCATGGCGATGGCTCCGGTCGGCAGTCCGCTGCCGGGGGGGAACCAGTCCTGGAGGATCGCCCGAGCCCGCTGCTGGAGGGAGAAGTCGACCGTCGTGAAGATCTTGAGGCCACCGCCGCCCTGGCACTCTGTGTCGTCCGCCGGGCATCCGAACAGAGCGCGCTTGCGCTGCAGGAAGGTGGCGCCGAGCCCGTATCTAGCATCGTTGAGCACGGTGTCTCGTGCGGCGATGAGGACCTGGGGCGCGGGGTCCTGGAACTCCTGGTGGGTGACCACGTCGATCGGCTCGGCCTTGGCCGCCGCCGCCTCGGCGGCGGTGATGTAGCCGTTGTCGGCCATGTTGTCTAGGACGGCGTTGCGCACCCGCAGCGGGATCCGGCTCTCGGTGTTGCGCAGGTTGTAGAGCGACGGGTTGCGGATCGGAACGGGCAGCGCCGCCGCCTCGGCGATCGTGAGGTCCATTAGGTCCTTGCCGAAGTACTCCTGGGCGGCGGCCTGGACGCCGTAGGCGTTGTTCCCGAAGTAGACCGAGTTCAGGTAGAACTCGAGTATCTGCTCCTTGGTGTAGCGGCGTTCCAGCTCGATGGCGATCGTCGCCTCCGCCACCTTGCGCCTCAGGGTCGGCTCGGCGCCGACGAAGTTCTGCTTCACCACCTGCTGGGTGATCGTGGACCCGCCCTGGGTGTTCCCACCGCCCAGATCGGCGAGCAGGGCGCGGGCGACCGACTTGTAGTCGACACCGCCATGAGTCATGAACTCCTCGTCCTCGGCGGAGAGCACCGCCCCGATCACCAGGTTGGGGATCTCGTCGAGGGTGACTGGGCGGCTGTTGCGTTCGGTGAGCTCGCCCAGGAGCACGCCGTCGGCGGTGTAGACGGTGGAGAGGCGCGACAGGTTGGGGAGGTCGAGGGTCATCGTGGCTACGTCGGGGATCCAGGCTTCGCGGAAGTCCTGGAGGGTCTGCTGGGCCGTGTTGGCGCCGAGGAAGGCGAATAGCCCAAGCCAGGTTGAGGAGATCACGGCGATGGCGGAGAGCACCGCGAAGGCGACGAACCGCCTTCCCTGGCGCTCGATCTGCTGGGCCTCGTGGATGGAGATGTCCATGCCTACCGCCCTCTAGAGACGTCCAGGGGGGAGGGGCGGTTCCCCGGGTAGCCTCCGCCCGACCAGAGGGTGCACAAACAGATCGCAAGTTCCGTCACGATTCGGCTATCCGCACACCGAACGGTGGTCTCCGAGCGAGCCTGTTCGCGTACCCTCTCAGTGTAACGATGGCACATCCCTCCGATACCCCCCGGCGGACGACGAGCGGCATCGAGATTGCCCCGGTGTACGGGCCGGGGGATCTCGGGTCGTGGGATCCGTCGACCGCGCTCGGAGAACCCGGGTCTTATCCGTTCACGCGCGGGCCGTATCCCTCGATGTATCGCGGACAGCTGTGGACGATGCGTCAATACGCAGGTTTCGGCACCGCCGAGGCGACCAATGAGCGGTTCGCGTCGCTGCTCGCCGCCGGCCAAACCGGCCTCTCGGTGGCGTTCGACCTGCCGACCCAAATGGGCATGGACTCCGACGCCCCTCTGGCCTCGGGCGAGGTGGGGAAGGTCGGGGTGGCGATCGACTCGATCGAGGACATGCAGCGGCTCATGTCGGGGATCCCCCTCGGCGACGTCTCGACCTCGATGACGATCAACGCCACCGCGGCCATCCTCCTGCTCCTCTACCAGCTCGTCGCCGAGTCCCAGGGCGTGGCCGCCGATCGGATCCGGGGGACGGTGCAGAACGACATCCTCAAGGAGTACACGGCGCGGGGCACCTACGTGTACCCGCCACGGCCATCGATGCGGCTGGTCACCGACCTGTTCGCCTACTGCCGCACCGAGCTGCCCGCCTGGAACACGATCTCGATCAGCGGTTACCACATCCGGGAGGCCGGAGCGACCGCCGCCGAGGAGGTCGCCCTGACCCTCTCGAACGGCATCGCCTACGCCGACGCCGCCGTGGCGGCGGGCCTGGCGGTCGACGAGTTCGCACCTCGCCTCTCGTTCTTCTGGAACGGCCACAGCCATTTCTTCGAGGAGATCGCCAAGTACCGGGCGGCTCGCCGGATCTGGGCTAAGGAGATGCGGCACCGGTTTGGCGCCACCAATCCAGATTCCTGGCGGATGCGGTTCCACACACAGACGGCGGGCAGCTCCCTCACCGCCCAGCAGCCGGAGAACAACATCGTTCGCACGACGCTGCAGGCACTCTCGGCGGTGCTCGGGGGAACCCAGTCGCTGCACACCAACGCCTACGACGAGGCGTTCGGCCTGCCGACGGATCGCTCGGCCAAGATCGCCTTGCGCACCCAGCAGATCATCGGCTACGAAACGGGGGTCGCCGACACCGCCGACCCCCTCGCCGGCTCGTACTACGTGGAGGCCCTGACCGACTCGATCGAGGAGGCGGCTCGGCGGATCATGCGCGACGTCGAGGCGGCGGGCGGAGCGGTGGCGGCGATCGAGGCGGGGATGGTCCAACGGATCATTGAGGAGTCCGCATACCGGGAGGCCAAACGGGTCGAAACCGGAGATTCAACGGTGGTGGGTGTGAACCGGTTCGAGGACGAGGTCGACGTGGACGTGCCGACGACCGTCGTCGATCGCGGAGTGGAGGAGGCCCAGGTCGCCCGGCTGGTGCGGCTGCGGACGGTGCGCGACGGCCCTGCCGTCGACGCGGCCCTCGGCGAGGTCCGGGACGCCGCAGCCGGGACCGTCAACGTGCTCTTCCCAATGAAGCGGGCCCTGGCGGCCGGCGCGACGGTCGGGGAAGTGTCGGGTGCCCTCTGCGACGTCTTCGGTCGGTACCGGCCGGCGTCGTGAGCGAAGACCGTCCACAAGGGTCGTCGTCATCGGCGGGGCTGGTGGAAGCTGGAAGCTGGGGGCTGGCGACCGAATGCCGCTGATCTTCGCCACGCTGTCGTCGGTGCTCTGGGGGGTGGGGGATTTCGCCGGGGCGTTGGCGGCCCGGCGCGCCCCGGCCGTCACCGTCGTGGTCGGCGCCCACCTCACCGGCCTGGTGGGGCTGGCCGCAGCCGCCCCCTTCTTCGGCGACGGGTTCGCTCCAACCGCCGACCTCGGTTGGGGGGCGCTCGCCGGGTTGGGCGGCTCGATCGGGATCGCCTTTCTGTATCACGCCCTGGCGACCACGCGTATGAGCGTCACTGCCCCGGCCAGTGCGGTGGTCGGAACCACGGTTCCCGTCTTGTTCGGCCTGATCACCGGCGAGCGTCCCGCTTCGTTGGCATGGGTCGGCATGGCGTTCGCCATCCCGGCCCTGCTGTTGATCCCAGCCCGGCGGCGCCACGGGGAGGCGTCCTCGGTGGCGGCCCTGGGCTACGGCGTAGTCGTCGGCATCTTCCTCGGGCTGTTCGGCATCCTCATCTCCCAGACAGGGCCGGCGTCGGGGGTGTGGCCGCTGCTGGCTGCCCGCCTGGCGTCGGTCACCCTCATGGCCGTCGTGGCGCTCACCGCCCGCCGGCCGGTGGTGGCGCCGCGCCCGGCATGGGCCTTCGTGGTGTGGGCCGGTGTGCTCGACACCGGCGCGAACGTGCTGTTCCTCCTCGCCGTCCGGATGGAGCTGCTCTCCCTGGTGGCGGTCATCGCGTCGCTCTACCCGGCGTCGACGGTGGCTCTCGCCCGCGTCGTGCTTGGAGAACGGGTCCACCTGATGCAGGGGGTCGGGATGATGCTGGCCGCCGGGGCGGTGGCACTGATCGCGGTGGCGTAGGCCGTCGCCCGTCACTGGTCCACCATGGTCTGGGTAGGTTGATGGTCTCGGTGTGGGCGGGGGTGACGGCCTTTGCCCGTTGCCAGCCGATGGCCGGGGCGACACTGCCGCCCCCCGTCCGCCCGGGAGTCCGTTACCGGCTACAGAGGCATGCGCCGTAGAGCGCCGATCCAGTGACCTTCCGGGGGGCTCCCGTTTCACCGAGGTGTGTTGATCCGATCTGGGGAAGGAGACCGAGGTGTATGAGGCACAGACCGTGGCCGAGATCGGCGGGGTGGGGTTCGTGGGTATCGACTGGGCGACCGAGAGGCACGCGGTGTGCGTGTTGGATGCCTCCGGTGTGGTCACCGGCCGTGTGGTGGTGGCTCACAGCCGGGACGGGTTCGGCATCCTGATCGGCAGGCTCGCCGGGTTGGGTCCACCGGGGCGGCTCCCGGTGGGCATCGAACGGCCCGACGGCCGGCTGGTCGACGCCTTGTTGGAGGCGGGACACCCGGTGGTGGCGGTGTCACCCAAGGCGATCAAGACCTGGCGGGAGGGGGAGGTGAGATCCGGAGCCAAAGATGATCCCGGCGACGCCGAGGTGATCGCCGAATACCTGCGGCTCCGTGCCGCCAAGCTGACGGTGGCCATCCCGTTCAGCGACCATACCCGGGCACTGCGGGCGGGAACCCGGGCCCGGGACGACCTGGTGGTGCAACGGGTCGCCGCCCGCAACCAGCTGGAAGCCTGCCTTGACAGTTTCTGGCCCGGCGCCAAAGGGATCTTCGCCGAACTGACCAGCGGGATCGCCCTGGCCTTCCTGGAACGCTATCCCACCCCGGGTGCGGCGCAGCGCCTCGGTGAGAAACGTCTCGGGGGATTCCTCGGCAAACATCATTACTCGGGTCGACGCAGCGCCGCCGAGCTGCTCGGTCGGCTCCGAGCCGCCCCCGGAGGCATCCTCACCGGCCCCGAAGCACAAGCCCGCGGCCAGGCGGTGGCCGGCTACGTGAGAGTGATCCGGGCACTCAACGGGGCCATCGTCGAGTTGGACCGGACCATCGTCACCCACCTCGGTGAGCATCCAGACGGCGAGATCTTCACGTCACTACCACGCGCCGGTCGAATCAGCGCAGCCCAGATGCTCGCCGAGTGGGGCGACTGCCGCCAAGCCTACGACGGACCCGAAGCCGTCGCCGCCCTCGCCGGGACGACACCGGTCACCAGACGATCCGGCAAACATCAGGCGGTGTCGTTCCGCCGGGCATGCAACAAACGGTTCCGCAAGGCCATCACCACCTTCGCCGACAACTCACGCCACGCCAGCCCCTGGGCAGCCAAGGTCTACCACGACGCCATCACCCGCGGCTGCGACCACCCCCACGCCATCCGCATCCTCGCCCGCGCCTGGATCCGGATCATCTGGCGTTGCTGGAACGACCACACCCCCTACAACCCCCACCAACACGGCGCCGCCATCCGACTCGAGGAGGAACAAACAATCAAACAAGCAGCATGAGCTTGACACAGAGGTGTCGCCCGCACTGATCCTTGGCCTGGTTCGCCGTCCGGTGAAGTGCCGGGAGTCGTCCGTAGAGTCGCCAACAGCCAATAGCCGGTGGCTATCTGACGATCGCCAGCACCGCCCCGCCGGAGACCCGGTCGCCGGCCCGGACCCGGAGGTCGACGATCTCCCCGGCAGCGGGTGCCTTGATCTCGTTCTCCATCTTCATCGCTTCGAGGATGAACAGCGGGTCACCCGCCTCGACCCGGTCGCCGGCTTTGTGGTGGACCTTGACGATGGTCCCCTGCATCGGGGCGGTGACTGCCCCTTCCCCGTCGACGACCGGGGCGGCATGGCTCAGCTTGGGCGGCCGACGGCGCGCTGGCTGGCGTCGGCCCCCCGCCGCGGGTGCTACCACCTCGGGGGCCCACAAGCGCACGACGAACCGACGGCCGCCGACCTCCACGGTCATCTGCCGCTCGGCTAGCTCCTCGTCACCGGGGAGGATCGGGCCGGTCGGCTGGGTGAGCCCGGAGAGGTCCATGTCGTCCTCGACGCTGCGGGTGTGGTGGGTGCCCTCGATGAAGGCGGGGTGATCGAGGGCAAGCAGGTGAAACGGGATGGTGGTGGCGATGCCGGTGATGGTGTAGTCGCCAAGGGCCCGGCGCGCTCGGCTCATCGCTTCGTCACGGTCGCGCCCCCACACGACCAGCTTGGAGATCAGGTTGTCGTAGTACTGGCTGATCGCAGATCCCGAGCCGTATCCGCTGTCGACTCGGACACCGAAGCCGCCGGGTTCCCGGTACTCGACGATCCGGCCCGGGTTGGGCATGAAGTCTCTCGCCGGGTCCTCGGCGTTGATGCGGAACTCCATGGCGTGGCCGCGGGTCTCGACGTCTGAGGTCGAGAGCTCCTCGCCCATGGCGATGCTCAGCTGCTCCCGCACCAGGTCGATGCCCGTCACCATCTCGGTGATCGTGTGCTCCACTTGAAGGCGGGTGTTCATCTCGAGGAAGTAGAAGTCGCCCGAGCGATCGAGCAGGAATTCGACGGTTCCGGCGTTGACGTAGCCGGCAGCCTTGGCGACGGCGAGGGCGGCCTTGCCGATCGCCTTTCGCTGCTTGTCGCTCACCGCAGATGACGGCGTCTCCTCGATGAGCTTCTGGTGCCGCCGCTGAAGCGAGCAGTCGCGCTCGCCGAGGAACACGCCGTTGCCGTGGGAGTCGAAGATGATCTGCGCCTCGACGTGCCGCGGGAACTCGAGGTACTTCTCGACATAGACCTCGGGGTTCTTGAAGTAGGCGTCCGCCTCGCGGCGGGCGGCTTCGAAGGCGCTCGCCAGTTCGCCGTCGGCGTGGACGACCCGAAGGCCCTTGCCTCCGCCGCCGTGCGCCGCCTTGATGGCGATCGGATACCCGTATTTCGCGGCGACCGTCCTGACCGCGTCGACCGTGTCCGCCGGCTCCGTCATTCCGGGGACGCCCGACACCCCGGCCTTCTCGGCGACGATGCGCGACGAGATCTTGTCGCCCATCGCGGTGATCGCGTGGGGAGGCGGTCCCACCCACACCAGTCCGGCATCGGCGACTCGTTTGGCGAAGGCGGCGTTCTCGGCGAGGAAGCCGTAGCCGGGATGCACGGCATCAGCCTTCGATTCGACGGCAACGCGCATGATGCTGTCGATGTCGAGATACGACTCCTGAGCGGGTGCCGGCCCGATGTTCCAGGCCTCATCGGCGAGCCGAACGTGGATTGCATCGCGATCGAGCTCGGAATATACGGCGATCGCTCGCATCCCAATCTCCTTGACCCCGCGGATGATCCGGACCGCGATCTCTCCGCGGTTGGCGACGAGGACGGAGCGCATGGGCGCCATGCTAGAGAGGGATGTTCCCGTGCTTCTTGGGCGGGAGCGTGACGCGCTTGTTACGCAGCATCTCCAATGCCTGGATCAGTCGGGGTCGGGTTTCCCGCGGCTCGATCACCTCGTCGATCAATCCCCGCTCAGCCGCCACGTAGGGGTTCGAGAAGGCGTCCTCGTAGTCTCGTATCAGCTCGACTCGGCGCGCCTCAGGATCGGCCGCGTCGCCGATTTCCCGGCGATGGATGATGTTCACCGCCCCCTGCGCTCCCATCACCGCGATTTCCGCAGTCGGCCACGCAAAGGCGATATCGGCTCCGACACCGCGCGAGTTCATGACCACGTAGGCCCCGCCGTACGCCTTGCGGGTGATCACCGTCACCCGCGGCACCGTCGCCTCGCAGTACGCGTACAGGAGCTTCGCCCCGTGGCGGATGATCCCGCCGTGCTCTTGGTCGACGCCGGGGAGGAACCCAGGCACGTCGACGAACGAGATCAGGGGGATGTTGAAGGCGTCGCAGAGCCGGACGAACCGCGCACCCTTCACCGACGCATCGATGTCGAGCGTCCCGGCGAGAGCGGCGGGGTTGTTGCCGACGATGCCCACCGTGTACCCGTCGAGGCGAGCGAACCCGACGATGAGGTTACGCGCGAAATGCTGGTGCACTTCGTAGAACTGGCCATCGTCCACCACCATCTCCACCAACTCGACCATGTCGTACGGTTGGTTGGTGGAGTCGGGCACGACGGTCGTCAGACCCTCCTCCATTCGGTCGGGGAGATCCGAGGGCGTGAAGAACGGGGGAGCCTCGAGGTTGTTCTGCGGGAGGAACGAGAGCAGGTAGCGGACCTCCTCCATCGCCTGGCGACCATCGGCCGAGACGAAGTGGGTGACGCCGGAGATGCGGCTGTGGGGCTGGGCACCGCCGAGGGTGTCGAAGGTGACGTCTTCACCCGTCACCGCCTTGATCACGTCCGGCCCGGTGATGAAAAGATGAGACGTGCCTTCGACCTGGTACACGAAGTCGGTGATGGCCGGCGAATACACCGCCCCGCCGGCGCACGGGCCCATGATGACGGAGATCTGTGGGATGACGCCCGATGCCATCACGTTGCGGCGGAAAATCCTCCCGTAGGCGTCAAGGGCGAACACGCCCTCCTGTATGCGCGCCCCGCCGGAGTCCTTCAGGCCGACGATCGGGGCGCCCGTCTCCATGGCGAGATCCATGACCTTGCAGATCTTCTCGCTCACCACCTCGCCCAACGAACCGCCGAACACCGTGAAGTCCTCGGCGAACACGAACACCGTCCGTCCGTCGATCGTCCCCCATCCGGTGATGACCGCGTCCCCGGGTGGACGCTTGTCCTCGATGCCGAACCCGCGGGACCGATGTCGCACGAACATGTCGAGCTCGACGAACGAACCCTTGTCGAGCAGGGCGTCGAGGCGCTCACGGGCGGTCGTCTTGCCCGCTTCGTGCTGTTTGTCGACGGCGCGCTGGCTGCCGGCATTGGCATGCTCGTCGCGGAGCCGGCGGAGGCGCTCGATACGCTCTTCGGTGCTCATCGGTTCGTGGCCACTCCGGGGGAGTATGGTCGGATACGAGGTTCGACTCGCGACCCTAGGGCATGGCTACACCTCCGCACACACTCCATCTCGACGTGGTGTCGTCCACACAGGACGAAGCGCGGAGCCGATTCCACGGGGTTCCGGTGCTGATCACGGCAGCGCGACAGACGGCGGGCCGGGGACGTAACGGCGCAGCGTGGGAAACCGCCGACCGGGCCGTGTCCGCCTCCCTGGCCTTCCGACCCGCCTGGCCGGTGGCGTCGTGGCCCATCATCTCAGCCGTCGCCGGGCTCTCCGCACTCGACGTCCTCGGCGAGCGGGCGCGCCTCAAGTGGCCCAACGATGTCGTCATCGACGGGGGGAAGGTCGCGGGGATCCTCGTCGAATCCGACGCCGCCGTGGTCGTCGTGGGCATCGGGATCAACTTGTGGTGGCCCGCTCCGGTTGCCGGTGCCGGGTCCCTCCACCTGTCCGATCCGGGCTCTGCGGAATGCACCCGAGTCGCCGGCGAGTGGGCGATTGCGTTCCTGGCGCGTATGGATCGGTCGCCGGAGGACTGGGGGAGGCGCGAGTACGAGGCCCGGTCGGCAACGGTCGGGGCGGCGGTCACCTGGGAGCCGGGAGGCTCGGGCCGCGCCGTTGCCATCGCCGCCAACGGGGGGCTCGTGGTCGAAACGGCCGACGGCACCGTCGTGCTCGACTCGGGAGCCGTTCGCTCGCTGCGAACGGCGGGGGACGGATCGGGCGCCGGGTAGCCTGAGTGTGCCGAGAAGAGGAGTCCGGTGTGAGCCTCGTCCAGGGCGAGGGTCGAGTGGAGATCCTGTACGGAGTCTCTCCGATGCCCATCCCGCCCGATCGTGACGTGTACGTGGCGAGGCCCGACTTCTCCGGTGCCCACCCCGCGGTGATCGTCGTCCCCGGCGATGGTGGTGTGACTCCGAGCGTGAGGGCCCTGTGCCGGAGGATCGCCCGCTTCGGGTACGCCGCGCTCGCTCCCGATCTGTTCCGCGGGGCGAGTCCCGGTCCCATCTCCGCCCTGCCGGCGGCCCGCCTCGAGGCGGATCTCGGCGATCTCCTCTCGGTCACCGGCGACGAATGGTCCGACTGGTGCGCCTCCGACCGTTTCGTGACCGTGGGGCTGGGCGCGGGGGCAGCTGCGGGGGCGCGACTCGGCTCTGGCGACGGAGGCGCGGTGGTGATCGTCCCCGCCTCGCTCCACGGCCTTGCCGAGGCGCTCGCCAGCGGGTCCGCCCTGCTCGCCCTCGTCGGCGGCGCTTTTGCCGGCGAGGTTCACGTGGTCCGCGATGCCGTCGGCCGCGGGGAGTGGGTGGTGTACGGGTCGGTTGGGTCGGGTTTCATGGACGACGGATCCGGTGATTACGACGTGGCGTCGGCAGAGGACGCGTTCCGCCGGCTGGTGGCTTTCCTCGACGGGCGACTGACGAGGATCGGGGCGTAGCGGCATGGTCCCGGCAGACCGGATCGCCGCCGCGGTGGACCAGGAGCTGAAGGCGCTCGGCTCTTCTGAGCGCGCCGACAAGGAGCGGGCGTACCTCAAGTCCACGCTGCGGTTCTACGGATCCACCCTTCCCCAGATCCACGCAGTCGTGACCTCCACGTGGCGGGAGCACGGAGGCCTCGACCACGACACCATGGTCGGCGTCGCCGACCGACTGTGGGCGACGGGCGTGTTCGACTGTCGGATGGCAGCCGAGGACTTCCTTGAGATGGGATCGGCGATGTTGACGGTGGACGACCTGCCCATGCTCGAACGGTTGTTGCGGCAGGCGGGCACGTGGGCATTGGTCGACGGGCTCGCCGCCGGACCGGTCGGCGAGCTGGACCGCCGACCGCCGGGGATCGCCTCCAGCATCGAGCGGTGGGCGATAGACGAGGACTTCTGGATCAGGCGCTCCGCGCTCCTCGCCCACCTCACCGCGATGCGCCGAGGCGAGGGTGACCTCGATCGCTTCCTCCGGCTTGCCGACGCGATGCTCGACGAGCGCGAGTTCTTCATTCGGAAGGCAATCGGTTGGGTGTTGCGCGATGCCGCCAAGAAGCGGCCCGCGGAAGTGATCGCCTGGCTCGAGCCGAGGATCGACCGGGTGTCCGGGGTGACGATCCGCGAGGCCGTGCGGCATCTCCCGCCCAGCGACCGGGACCGTCTGATGGGCGAATACCGTGACCGCTGAGCGGGAACCCCACGCACGCCTCGTGCGTCACAGCCGGGAGACACCTGTAATCGATCACAGCCGAGCGACTTCTGCAGTCCCCAGCCTCTGGTAGAACCGGCCCCACATGACACTCCCCCCTCCCCGGCCACCAGCCGCGTCCATGGCGGCGCCTCGTCGCAGTTGGGCGAGGCGCGGGATCATCGTGTTTCTCATCGTCGCCAACGTCGTCGTCTTCGGCGCGCTCGGTGTGATCTGGTACGCCGCCCACAAGGTGGCGGCCTCCGTATCGACGATTCCGTCGACCGATCTGTCACTTGCCGTGCTGCCGGGGAGCCTGCAGGAGGCCCGTACCTTCCTGGTGATCGGCAGCGACAGCCGCGCGGGTCTGACCGACCTCGAGGGCTTCGGCGACTTCGGCGGCCAGCGCGCCGACGTGATCATGCTGGTGAAGGCCGATCCCCGTACCGGTGCGCTGCAGATGCTTTCCCTGCCCCGCGACTTGAAGATCGATCGCAACGGGTCGCCGACCAGGATCAACGCCACCTTCGCCGGTGGAGCCGGAGAGATCATCGATGCCGTCTCCGCACTCACCGGAGTGCCGATCCATCACTACCTCCAGGTGGACTTCTCCGGCTTCATGGGGATCGTCGATGCCATTGGTGGGATAGAGATGACTTTCCCGTTTCCGGCGCGTGACCTGAAGTCGGGGTTTGCCATCGACGCCGGCACCCACGTGCTGGACGGCAGAACCGCTCTGGCGTTCTCCCGCAGCCGGCATTACGAGGAGCTGCGCGACGGAACCTGGGTGTCGGTGGATGGCAGCGACATCGGCCGCACCCGGCGCCAGCAGGACGTGTTGATGTCGATCCTCACCCAGATCGATCGGCCCTCCTCCATCGATGGGTTCGCCAGCCTGCTCGACGCGCTCGGTGGGTTCGTCACTACCGACGCCTCATTCGGCGAGGACGAGATCATCCAGCTTGCCTGGGCGATGCGTGACGTCTCCGCCGACGACCTCGATGCGGCCACCCTTCCGGTGCAGGGTCTCGAAGAGAACGGCATCTCGTACATCGTGGCGATGGAACCCAACGCCTCTGAGACTCTCGCCGCGTTCGCTGCCGGAGAGCCGATGAGCCCCTCGCTCGGCGTCGACGCTCGCATCGAGGTGCAGAACGGCAACGGCCGCGCGGGCACGGCGGTCTTGATCAGCGATGTCCTCACCGGCCGTGGATTCAACGTCGTCTCGTCGGGCAACTCGGGCCGGTCGGATTACTCGACCACGCTGGTTCTGGCCAGGCCGAACCAGGTTGCGGCGGCTCAGGCGATCGTCGACTTCCTCGGATACGGCCGGGCGGCCGTTGGGCGCACACCCTCGGGAGTCGACGTGGTGGTTATCGTCGGCCTTGATGCACCGTCCGGCTGATACCGCGATACCGACACCGCGACAGGCGGTGTTGCTCGTGGGAGGCCGGGGCACTCGCATGTGGCCGCTCACCGCCGAGATTCCCAAGGGACTGCTCCCGCTCGGGGGGCTGCCGTTCGTCGAGTACCAGATCCGTCAACTTGCGGCTATCGGCGTCGACGAAGTGGTGCTCGCCGTCGGGCGGCAGGCGGCCGGCGCCTGGGAGGCGTACGCGGCGACGTCGCCGGAAGGCATCGCCCTCCGGCTGGTGATCGAGGACGAGCCGCTCGACACCGCCGGTCCGGTGCGGGCCGTGCTCGACACGCTCGACCAGCGGTTCTTCGTGCTCAACGGTGACGTGGTCCTCGAAGCCGACCTCGCCACCGTGTCCGGGGGTTCCGGCTCGCTCGGCAATCTCGGGCTGGTCGAAGTCGACGACACCAGCGCCTACGGGGTGGTGGTGGTCGACGGCAACGGACTCGTCCAGCGATTCGTGGAGAAGCCCTCCCGGGAATCGGCGCCGGCGAGGACCGTGAGTGCCGGGGTGTACGTGCTCTCGTCCGAGGCGCTGGCCGGATACGCGCCGGGGAAGCTTTCGTTCGAACGAGTGGTGTTCCCCAACCTGGTCGTCCGAGGCGGGCTCGGGGGCGTCGTGCTCGCTGGCCGATGGATGGACATCGGAACGCCGTCGCTCTACTTGGACACCCACGAGGTGGTGATGACCGGCGGGAGCCGCATCCATCGACCCCCGGCGGCCCACGTCACCCCCGCCGGCACGAGTGCTGGAGGGAAGTGGGCATGGGTGGCGGCCGACGCTTCGATCGCCCCCGGCGCCATCGTCGAGGAATCGGTGGTGCTCGCCGGGGCAATCGTCGCCGAAGGAGCCGTGGTGAGGCGTGCGGTGATCGGACCCCGTGCCCGGATCGGCTCCGGCGCCGTCGTCACCGGTGACTCGCTCGTCGGGCCCGCGGCGGTGATCGGCGAACGCTGCGAGCTCGATCGCGGCATCAGGGTCGCCCCCGGAACGAACCTGCCGGCCGGTGCCATCGCCTTTCGTCCGCCACAATGATCATACGGGTTCGCCCGAGGCCAGCGGCCCGCCCCTGCAGACTGTGAGAAGACCATGACCAGGAAGGGAATCGTCACAGGCGGCGCCGGGTTCATCGGCAGCCGGCTCGTCGACCTGCTCGTCGACCGTGAGTGGGAGGTCCTCGTGGTCGACGACCTGTCGTCGGGCTCCATGGACAACGTCGCCGCCGCTCGCAAACGCGGCCCCGTGTCGATCCACGTCACCGGCGTCAACGCCCCCGAGCTCGCCGAGGTCGTCGCCAAGTTCGGGCCGGAGGTGATCTTCCACCTGGCCGCCCAATCCAAGGTGCGTCCCTCGGTGGAGGATCCGCGCCACGACGCCGAGGTGAACGTGCTCGGCACCATCAACGTGCTCGACGCCGCACGCCGCTCCGGCGTGCGCAAGGTGTGCTTCGCCTCGTCGGGTGGGGCGATCTACGGCGGTGACGTCCGGCTCCCCGCCAAGGAGACCAGTGACAAGACGCCCGAGTCACCCTATGGGATCTCCAAGAAGATCGTCGAGGACTACTTCCGCTGGTATCGGAGCTTGTACGCCATCGAGTACACCCTGTGCGCCCTGGCCAACGTGTACGGCCCTCGCCAGGACCCGGGGCTCGAGGGCGGCGTGACCGCCATCTTCTCGCTGGCGATGCTCGAGGGCCGCTGGCCCACGATCTTCGGCGACGGGCGCCAGACCCGCGACTTCGTCTACGTCGAAGACGTGTGCGACGCGTTTCTCCGCGCTGCCGACGCCGGCAACGGTGAGCTGGTCAACATCGGCTCGGGCCGCGAGGTGTCGGTGCTCGAGCTGTACGACGCCATCGCCGAGGTGACCGGCTTCACCGGGCGGCCGGTGTTCGCCGATCCCAAGCCGGGCGACGTGCTCCGATCGGTGGTCGATCCCTCCAAGGCGCGCAGAGTGCTCGGGTGGGAGGCGTTCACCCCTTTGCGCCAGGGCCTGGCGACCACGGTGGAGTGGTATCGGAGCCAAGGCGGCAGGTAGCAGGCAGCAGGTAGCAGGCAGCAGGTAGCAGGCAGCAGTTCGTAGTTCGCAGTTCGTCATTCGCAATGCGCAATGCGCAGGACGAAAGACGCAAGGCGCAATGCGCAAGACGCAATGCGCAATGCGCAATTCGACAGACGCGCCGACGTCTCTCCTGCGGGCAGCGGGTCGCGGGTAGCGGGTAGCGGACGACTGACGGCGGGCGACCTACTCGAGGTCCTCCAGCGTCCTCGGGAAGTTCTCCCTGAGCAGCCGGCTCAGGGCCCGATCGGCGAGGATGCGGCCGCCGGTCTGGCATCCCGGGCAGTAGTTGGTTTCGTTCGAGGCATAGACGATGCGCTGCACCGGCGAGCCGCAGACCGGGCAGGGCTGGCCGAACTTGCCGTGCACCGCCATGCCGGGGTGGAAGGCGGTGACCTTCTCGGGGAACCCGTCACCCACCTCCGCCCGGAGGCGGTCGACCCATTCGGACAGCACCTGGCGGGTGGCGGCGTGCAGCCGGCCGAT
>JAZDHM010000055.1:0-3957 GCA_043805935.1 Actinomycetota bacterium | reverse complement strand
CGCTGATGCCGTACGTGACCACCCGGGCCGAGCCAGACGCGAGCACCTCACCGGCCACGGAGATGACGTCGTTCTCGACGCAGCCGCCACTGACCGAGCCGGACACGTCACCGACCGAGGACACCAGCATTCGCGTGCCGGGCGGGCGAGGGGCGGTACCGGCGACATCGATGACTGTGGCCGCCGCCACCCGCTTGCCTTCTGCCCGCCACCGATCGGCGATGGCCAGGTCGGCGATGAGCGACATGAGGGAAGTATGCCGCGCCAGGAGAGGACCCGCTTCGACCCCACCCTCCTATTCTGTCCACCGGACCCGGCACGGCGGGCTCGACACCCATGGCTCACCCACGCGACGGACTCGAAATCTTCGCCACCCATCGTCCCCGCCGCTTTCGGCGCCGGCGGAACTGGGGCCAGATCATCGCCCGCACCCTCACCGTCGTCGTCGTGGTGGGCGCCCTGCTCGGTGGCATCATCCTCTTTCGGACGGTCACAGCATCCGACGTCGTGCAGCTGAGGGTCCTCGGCGCAGATGGCGTCCCGCTCGCCGGGGCCACCATCACCTCACCCAACGGCAGAGCCGCCACGTCCGCCGATGGCGGGATCGCCCTGCTGGCATTCGAGCCGCCGGCGACACTCTCGGTGAACGCCCCGGGGTATCGGCCGGCGACATACGACGTCGAAGCGATCCCGTCTCAAGGACCCTTGTCACTGCAGATGGAACCGAATGTTCTTCAGGGGCGCGTGACCGACGCCAACGGAATCGGACTCCCCGGAGCGACCGTCACCCTCGGGGCGGTCAGCGCCACCGCTGGGGACTTCGGGAGTTTTGAGATCGTCGCCGCCGAGCCGGGCACCATCACCGTGTCGAAGGCAGCATGGGACACCAAGGAGGTCCCCTGGCAGGGGGAGGCCGGCCGGCTCGACATCATCCTCGACCCGTTCGTCGTGAAGGGGATCCGGGTGTACGCCAAGGCGGCCGGTGACGACGCCCAGTTCGACGCCCTGCTCCGCCTCGCCGACTCCACGCCGGTGAACGCGCTCGTGTTCGACACCAAGAGCGAGGATGGCCAGGTCGTCTACGACTCCAAGGTCCCCGAGGCGACCGCCGACGGATCGATATACCCCGAGTACGACGTGGAGGAGCGGCTCGCCCAGGCGAAGGAGCATGGGTTGTACACGATCACTCGGATCGTGGCGTTCCAAGATCACTACCGCGCCCAGCTCCGACCCGACCTGGCGATCCACAACGCAGACGGTTCGATCTGGATAAACGCCTCAGGGCTGGCGTGGATGGACATGACCAACCAGGCGACCTGGCAGTACCCGATCGATCTTGGTGTCGAGGCATGCCAACTCGGCTTCGACGAGATCCAGTACGACTACGCCCGATTCCCGACGGACGGCGACGTCTCGACGATCGTGTACCCGATGGGTGAGGTCGACGCCCAGACCCGCGTCGAGACGATTGCCGCATTCCTTGCCGAGGCGCGCCGACAAATCCACGCCGAGGGGTGTGCCGTCTCGGCTGATCTTTTCGCCATCGTGCTCTCCGTCGGCGACGACCAGGGACTTGGCCAGAGGGTCGAAGAGCTCTCGTGGTCGGTCGACGCGATCAGCCCGATGATCTACCCGAGCCACTACAGCCCCGGGTGGCTCAATTTCGACAACCCCAACGACCATCCGGCCGAGGTGGTCGGGCAAGCGCTCGACTCCGGCATACCCCGCCTCGAAGGCGGTGCCCTGATGCGGCCCTGGCTTCAGGGGTTTTCGTGGAGCCCGGATCAGGTCCAAGAGAGCATCCTCAGGGCCGAGGACAGCGGGAATGGCTGGATGCTGTGGAACTCGACGAGCGAGTTCGAGCTGGCGTACATCCCGGACGAGTGAGCTCTGAGCTCAGAGCTGTGAGCGATGAGCTATGTAGGCAGAGGGCATCTTGCTGGTAGCTGGTAGCTGGTAGCTGGCTACAGCGGAATCGTCATCCCCTCGAACGCCGCGTCGGTCTTGGGGAACCGGCTCCGTGCCAGCCCGCGGATGGTGTCGACCTGGTCGTCTGACCGGTCAGGATCGTGACTGGTGAGGACCAGCCTCCCGACGTCGGCGCTGCGGGCGGCTGCGGTCGCCCCCTCCCAGTCGCTGTGACCCCAGCCGCGCCGTGACCGGCGTCGCTCCTCCGGGGTGTACTGGGCATCGTGGATCAAGACGGCGGCGCCCCGTGCCAGGTCCCGCAACCGGCCGTCGGCGGCGGGGTCCCCCGACTCGTGGTCGGTGGCAACCACCACGCCGCGCCGCCCCTCGAGCCGGTACCCCACCACCCCCTGCGGGTGGGTGAGGGCAGCGTGTGTGACGGTGATGTCTCCTACGGAGACGGGCCCGTCGAGGACGTGGTACCGCAGCGTGGCGCGGGCTTCGTCGATGGACACCGGCCACCACGGTGGTTGGAGGACCCCTCGGATGATCTCGCGGGGGGGCCGCCCGTCGAGGGCGGCGGCGTGGATGTCGATGGTGACCGCCGGATCGTAGAGGGGCAGGAAGGTGGGCAGCCCCTGCAGATGGTCCCAGTGGTAGTGGGTGAAGAACAGGCTGAACCGTCGCGGAGCCTCGCCGGTGAGGTCGTGTTGGAGCGATCGGATCCCGGTGCCGGCGTCCACCACGAGATGGTGCCTCGGCTCGACTTCCGCGAAGAAGCAGGTGGTGTTTCCCCCGTACCGGCGGTATTGCTCACCGGACACGCACATCGATCCCCGGCAGCCGGCGACGGTGAGGGCCGAGGTCACCACCGAACCCACAGGACGATCAGTCGGGGAGGGTTGCGTCGGTGTTGCGCAGCCGCTTGGCCAGCTCCGCCATCATCTTCACCCCGACCTCGGGGTGGTGCTTGATCAGGGCCAGAAGATCCCACTGGGTGATCACGAGCGCCCGCAGCGCGGAGGTGGCGGTCACGTCGGCAGTGCGGGGGGTGTCGGCGAGGAGCAGGGCCATCTCGCCGAAGTAGTCACCGGGACCGAAGTTCGCCAGGGCGGTGCCACCCTTGGAGACCTTGGCGGTTCCCTCGAGCACCAGGTAGAACCCCCGGCCACCCTCATGGCCCTCGTCGATGATGCGATCCCCCGCGGCGAACTCACGCTCCTTGGCCGTTCCCATCAGGCTGGCGATCTCCTTGTCGGAGAAGCCCGAGAACAGCGGAGTCTTTCTCAGGAACCCGGCCGAATCCATTGCAGACCACCTCTTCGTCGGAGACACCACGATATCCGAAGGGAACCCCGTGCGTCGGGTCAGTGCTTCAACCCACCCGACTCGAGCGGTGCGAGTCGACCCAGCGACTCGGCTACCACCACCGCGTGGTCGGCGTGGCTGAGGGTGAATCCCGAGGGTGGATTGGTGTAGGTCGTTCCGGCGCGCACCACCGCCAGTAGGGTCGCCGAGTGCTCCGCTCGGAGCCGCGCCGACAGCTCGTCGATCGGGAGCCCGACGTACTCGTCCGGCAGGATGACTCGGTAGAGCTCCGAGCCGGTGCCGCCGGAGACGATGTCGGTGACCAGCTCCCCCAGTCCCGGATACATCGCGGTGCGGGCCAGCAACCGCGACGCCAGTCGCGAGGTGACCAGCACCTCATCGACCTTCACCCTCCGGAAGTGCTCGACGTGGTTCGGGTTGTTCACCTCCACCACCGTCCGCACCGTCGGGGCCAGCGACTCGATAGCCAGGACGACCAGGATCGAGCGCATGTCCGCCTCGTCGGTAGCGGCCGACGGGCACACAACCGCGGCCGCGGCACGCGTGATCCCGGCGCGCTGCAGATCCTCGGCGTTGGCGGCGTCGCCGCGCACGAAGTACACGCCCTCACCGGCGGGGTTCCGCTCGGCATCGTGCACGAGCACCACCTTTGCCTTGTAGTCGTCCGATTGGAACTCCGCTATCAGCTCCCGGGCGGTGGTGTTCCAACCGCACACCACG
>JAZDHM010000054.1:0-3075 GCA_043805935.1 Actinomycetota bacterium | reverse complement strand
CCCCGGCGGCGAGAATCCCCGCGGCGGGCGGTACCCTTGGGCCTCGTGTTGATACGCGTGATGCGCGAGCCGCGCCCAGGTGAGCGCCGGGTCGCCCTGGTTCCCCACAGCGTCGCCACGCTGGTGGCCGCCGGACATCGGGTGATCGTGCCTCCGCGAGCGGGCTCCCACGCCGGTCTCACCGACGATGCCTATCGCAGCGCCGGCGCCGAGGTGTCCGAGGGTGCACCGCAGGCGGATCTCGTCGTGGGGCTGGGGCCATTCACCATCGACGACGTCGGGCCGGCCAAGGCCGTCGTCGGGTTCATCGACCCCCTCGGGTCGCCCGCTGAGATCGCTCGGTTCGCCAAGGCGGGGATCACCGCACTGGCCATGGAGCTGATCCCCCGCTCCACCCTCGCCCAGTCGATGGACGCCCTGTCCTCGCAGGCGAACTCCGCCGGGTACGAGGCGGTCCTGCTCGGGGCCCTCTCCCTCCCTCGTTTCCTCCCGATGATGACCACCGCCGCCGGCACGATCCGCCCCGCACGAGTGCTGGTGCTCGGGGCCGGGGTCGCCGGCCTGCAGGCGATCGCCACGGCCCGGCGGCTGGGTGCCGTTGTGTCCGGATACGACATCCGACCGGCAGCGGCAGAGCAGGTGGAGAGCCTCGGCGCCAAGTTCGTCGGCGGCCCGACGGTCGAGCAGGCGCAGGCGTCGGGCGGCTACGCCGCAGAGGTCGACGACGCCACCCGGCAGGCGCAGCAGGCGGCTCTCGCCACGGCGGTGTCGGAATCGGATCTGGTGATCACCACCGCCCAGGTGCCGGGACGAAGAGCTCCGGTGCTGCTCACGACGGCGATGATCGAAACGATGCGGCCCGGGAGCGTCGTCATCGATCTCGCCGCCCCGACCGGCGGCAACTGCGAGCTGACCGTCCTCGGAGAGGTGGTCGATCACGGCGGGATCTCCATCCACGGGCCCGTCGACCTCGCCCGCAACACCGCCGGCGATGCCTCCGACATGTACAGCCGCAATGTCGTGAACCTGCTCACGCACCTCATCCACGACGGCTCGCTGACGATCGACCCCGCCGACGAGATCGCCTCGTCGGTGTGCGTCGCCCGGGACGGTGAGGTCACCAGCGACCGCGTCCGCACCGCTCTCGGGGCCGGCGCTTGATGCCGACGACCGCTCCCGACGGGGCCTGATGGAGTTTCGCGACGTCCTCCGTCGCCGGAGGATGGTCCGCCGATACACGGGTGATGCCGTGCCCGCCGGTGCGGTGGACCGCATCGTCGAGGCCGGCGTCCGAGGACCGTCGGCGGGATGGTCTCAGGGGATCTCCGTCGTCTCCGTGACCGACCGGGGCACGATCGCCGCCATCGCCCACGCTTGTGGCGAGCACCGCTACGTGGCCGCCGGGTTCGATCCCTGGCTCTCCACGGCGGGCGCCCTCATCGTTCTCTGTGTCGAGCCGGCGGTGTACCGCGCCCGGTACTCGGAGAGAGACAAGGATCTGCGCACTCTCGAAGGGGTTCCGTGGTGGTGGGTCGACGGAGGAGCGGCGTTGATGGCGATCCTGCTCGCCGCGGTCGACGAGGGCCTCGCCGCCGGATTCCACGGCGGACGGGGCATGGACGAGGTGCGCCGCATCCTCGGGATCCCCGACGACGTCGAGGTCGTCGGAGTGGTGACCGTGGGTCATCCCGCCCCGGACCGGCGGTCGAGATCGCTGGCGCGGGGGCGCCGGCGGGGGACGGTCCATCGCGAACGGTGGTGAATCGCAACTCGTGATTCGCAATTCGTACCCAGCTGCCAGCTACCAGCTGCGAACCACGAACCGCGGACCACGAACAACTACCCTTTCTACTGCCTTTCGACGAACCGGAGCCCACAGGTGCAGCCGCGCCGCCATCTCTTCACCAGCGAGTCGGTCGCGATGGGCCATCCGGACAAGGCCGCCGACCAGGTGTCCGACGCCATCCTCGACGCCGTCATCGTCCAGGACCCGCTCGCCCGCGTGGCGTGTGAGGTCCTCCTCACCGACGGCCTGGCGGTCATCGCCGGTGAGATCAGCACCGACGCCGAGGCCGACTACGCGGCGATCCTGCGCGGCACGATGCGGTCGATCGGATACGTGTCCGGGGAGGTCGGGTTCGACGCCGACGGTGCCGAGGTCGTCGTCGCCGTCCAACGGCAGTCGCTCGACATCGCCCGCGGCGTCCTCCGGGGCGCCGAGCTCGGCGCGGGCGACCAGGGCCTCATGTTCGGGTACGCCATCGACGAGACCCCGGCGCTCATGCCGCTCCCGATCACCCTCGCCCACCGGCTGATAGCCGCCCAGACCGATGCCCGGCGCTCCGGTGCGGTCCCCGGCCTCCGTCCCGATGCCAAGTGCCAGGTTTCCGTCGTGTACGAGGACGGTGTGCCCCGCCGCATCGACTCGGCGGTCCTGTCCACCCAGCATGGCCCGGAGTGGAACGATCGCCAAGAAGAGCTTCGCCGGGTCGTCATCGACCGCATCGTGCGGCCTGCTCTCGGCGAGTGGTGGGACCACGAGGTCCGGGTGCACGTCAATCCAACCGGCCGGTTCCTCACCGGCGGGCCCGCCGGGGACACCGGGCTCACCGGGCGCAAGATCATCGTCGACACGTACGGAGGATGGGGCCGCCACGGAGGCGGCGCCTTCAGCGGCAAGGACCCATCGAAGGTCGATCGCTCCGCGTCCTACATGGCGCGTCACATCGCCAAGAACGTCGTCGCCGCCGGGCTGGCGACCGAATGCGAGGTCCGCCTCAGCTATGCCATCGGCATCGCCGACCCCACCGCGCTCACCGTCGATTGCCGGGGAACGGCCCGGGTCGACGAGGCCGTGCTCGAGGCCGCGGTCCGCCGGCTCTTCCCGCTCACCCCGGCGGGGATCATCGAGGCCCTCGACCTGAGGCGACCGATCTACCGCCCGACCTCCTACCACGGGCACTTCGGGCGCACGCCGGACGAGGCCGCCGGCACCTTCACCTGGGAGCGCACCCACATGGTCGACGCACTGCGCGCCGCCGTGGGGGCGTGAGGCGGCCGCGACCAGCTGCCAGC
>JAZDHM010000053.1:0-5801 GCA_043805935.1 Actinomycetota bacterium | reverse complement strand
TCGGAGGAGACCGAGTCCCGCACCGCCAGCGGCCTGGTGATCCCCGACACCGCCAAGGAGAAGCCCCAGCTCGGCAAGGTCATGGCCGTCGGCCCGGGGGACTTCCAGGACGGCCAGCGGGTTCCCATGGACGTCCACGAGGGCGACACCGTGGTCTATTCCAAGTACGGCGGGACCGAGGTCAAGTTCGAAGGTGACGAGTACCTCATCCTGTCTGCCCGCGACGTTCTTGCCGTCATCCGCTGAGTCCTGAGGAGGTAACCGCTCAATGTCTGCCAAGGACCTTCGGTTCAACGAGGAGGCCCGGCGTGGCCTCGAGGCCGGCGTCGACAAGCTGGCCAACGTGATCAAAGTGACGCTGGGGCCCAAGGGTCGCAACGTCGTGCTCGAGAAGAAGTGGGGCTCTCCCACGATCACCAACGACGGATACACGATCGCCAAGGAGATCGAGCTGGACGACCCGTGGGAGAACATGGGTGCCCAGCTCGCCAAGGAAGTGGCTACCAAGACCAATGACGTGGCCGGTGACGGCACCACCACGGCGACGGTCCTCGCCCAGGCAATGGTCCACGAGGGCCTGCGCAACGTAGCCGCAGGCGCCAACCCGATGGAGCTCCGCCGCGGCATGGGTGCCGCCGTCGAGAAGGTCGTCGAACACCTGCGTGAGACTGCCGAGTCGATCAAGGCCACCGACAGCGAGAAGATCGCCTTCGTGGCGGCCAACTCGGCGGCCGACTCGATCGTGGGCGAGAAGCTCGCCGAGGCCATGAAGAAGGTCGGCAGCGAGGGCGTCGTCACCGTCGAGGACAGCCAGACGTTCGGCATCGACCTCGAGTTCACCGAGGGCATGCAGTTCGACAAGGGCTACATCTCGGCGTACTTCATCACCGATGCCGATCGTCAGGAGACCGTCCTGCAGGACCCGTACCTGCTGATCGCCAACCAGAAGATCACAGCGGTGCAGGACCTGCTCCCCGTTCTGGAGAAGGTGATGCAGGCCGGCAAGCCGCTGGCCGTCATCGCCGAGGACGTCGAGGGTGAGGCCCTGGCAACGCTCGTCGTCAACCGCCTCCGCGGCACCTTCCAGTCGGTGGCCGTCAAAGCCCCCGGCTTCGGCGACCGCCGCAAGTCCATGCTCCAGGACATCGCCATCCTCACGGGTGCCACGGTGATCTCCGAGGAGGTCGGGCTCAAGCTCGACGGCGTGACCGTGGACATGCTGGGCAAGGCCCGCAAGATGGTGGTGAGCAAGGACAACACGACGATTGTCGAGGGCGCAGGCTCCAAGGCCGACGTCGCCGCCCGCATCAAGCAGATCCGCCGTGAGATCGAGGACTCGGACTCCGATTGGGATCGCGAGAAGCTCCAGGAGCGCCTCGCCAAGCTCGCCGGCGGCGTTGCCGTCATCAAGGTGGGCGCGGCCACCGAGGTCGAGCTCAAGGAGAAGAAGCACCGCATCGAGGACGCCATCCAGGCGACCCGGGCGGCCGTCGAAGAGGGCATCGTGGCCGGGGGTGGCGTGGCTCTGCTGCGTGCCCAGGCGGCCATCGACAAGATGCGCGGCGGCACCGACGACGAGAAGACCGGGCGGGCGCTGGTCCGCAAGGCCCTCGAGGAGCCGATGCGGCAGATCGCGTTCAACGCCGGCTACGAGGGCGGCGTGATCGTCGAGCACACCCGCGGGCTCACCGGCGCCCACGGCTTCAACGCCGCCACCGGCGAGTACGAGGACCTGATCAAGGCCGGCATCGCCGACCCGGCGAAGGTCACCCGGTCGACGCTGCAGAACGCGGCTTCGATCGCTTCGATGCTGATCACGACCGAGGCGCTCATCGCCGAGCGCAAGGAAGAGAAGCCGGCGACGCCGCCCATGCCGGGCGGCGGCGACATGGACTTCTAAGTGCTTGTGGGCGTCGCGGCCAAGCCGCCATGCCCAGTCGCTGGAAGAGAACGGTGGCGGCCACGTGGCCGCCACCGTTCGTCTTCGAGCTTTGGGCTTTCTTGCCCATAGCTAGAAGCTCACGGCTGACTCTCCAGCCACCCCGCCTCCCGGTACAGCTCACCCCGACGCTGGTACTCGTCCTCGAGCATGGCCCACAGGGTGTGGTCCAGCCACGTGCCGCGTACGAGAACCTCTTCGCGCAACAAGCCCTCATGCACGTATCCGAGCTTCTCGGCAATCCGTTCGCTCGCCCGGTTGCCGACGGCGATCCGCAGCGTGACACGGTGCAGGGCGAGCTCCGAGAAGGCGATGTCGGTGACCCTGGCCGCGGCCTCGGTAGCGATCCCCTTCCCGGTGGCGTCCGACCGGATCCAGTACCCGATCTCACCGGCGCGCTCGCGTTGGGACGTCGGCCACACCGAGATGTTGCCGAGGTGGTGGCCGGGATCGTCGCGGGGCCGAATCGCGAAGTCGAACGCGCGCCCTTCGGCCCAGGCCGCTCCCGAGTCGCGCAGGAACCGCATCGCTTCGCTCCTGCCGTACCCCGGGTGTGCCCAGGGGAGCCACACCTCGAGTTCCGGGAGCGAATCGTCGATGGCGGCGAGTACCGCGTCGATGTCGCGGCGTCGGAAGGGCCGAAGCTCGAGGCGTGCCGTGTAGCGCGATCGGGATGAGATGGTGCGAGCCATTGGGCGGGAGAGTATCGCCGTACCATGCCGAGGATGCCCTCCTTGTGGGATCCGCTCACCGCCCTGGCTCCGGTCGCCCCCGTCCGGGGTATGCGCGCCGCGGTGCTGGTTCCGATCTACGAGGAGGCTGGGGCGCTCCGGCTGATCATGACGAGGCGTCCCGACGACATGCGCCGCCATCCCGGCGACGTGGTGTTTCCGGGGGGAATGATCGAGCCCGGAGACGACGGACCCACTGCCGCGGCGATTCGCGAGACGACCGAGGAGATCGGCCTGCCCGCCGAGAACGTGCGGGAGATCCTGGGGGCGCTCGAACCGGTCAATGCCCGCGCAGCGACCCTGCGCATCGTCCCGATCGTGGCGCGGGTCGACCGGCCCGTGACCCTGGTGCCGCACCCCGGGGAGGTGGCGGCGATCATTGAGCCCCGGATCGCCGATCTTCTGCGTGACGAGGATTGGCGGACGCGCAACTGGGGTGGACACACGATGTGGTTCTACGAGTTCGACGAGGGAGTGCTGTGGGGGGCAACCGCCCGCATGGTCCGCAACCTCCTCGGCCTGTTCCGCCGGTCCGAAGGCTGACGACGTGCACATCGGATCGGATCAGCTCGTCGCGGCCCTGCGGCAGGCCGGCCTGCGTGCCACGGCGGCACGCCGAGCGGTGTGCGAGGTCGTGGCCGGCCACCACGACGAGCACCTGACCCCGGCGGGGATCTCCGACCTGCTCTCCGGTCGCGTTGACCAATCGACCGTCTATCGCACGCTCGAGGCGTTGGAGTCCGCCGGTTTGCTCCGCCACACCCACCTCGGCCACGGGCCGGCCGTCTACCACCTGACCGATGAGCCTCCCCACCAGCACCTGGTGTGCCGGCGATGCGGGCGGACGATCGAGATCGCGGCCTCCGACGTGGGGAAGCTGTTCGCCGCGATCACCGGCACGACCGGGTTTGTGCCCGACCCGGCGCATTTCGCGGTGTCGGGGTTGTGCGCCGAGTGCACCGCCGAGGTTTGATGGCATCCGCGGCAGCGCCTATCCTTCTTGCGAATCGCTCGCAAGAAGGGGTTCGATGCACATCCCAGACGGGATCATCGATGGGAGGACCGCCGCGGGGTACGCCGCGGTCGCTCTCGGCGGCGTGGGAGTCGCCCTTCGGCGGACCGGCGCCTACCTGAGCGAGCGGGAGGTGCCCCTGGCCGCCCTGGTGGCGGCCTTCGTGTTCGCCGCGCAGATGGTCAATTTCCCGGTGATCGCCGGAATGAGCGGGCACCTCCTCGGGGGCGTGCTCGCTGCCGTGCTCGTCGGACCGGCGGCCGGGTTCGTCGTACTCACCGTGGTACTCCTGGTCCAGGGTCTCGTCTTCGCCGACGGCGGGCTCTCCGCTCTCGGCCTCAACGTGGTCAACATGGCGCTGGTGGGGGCGGTGGGTGGGTACGCGGTGTTCCTCGTCTTCGCCACCCTGCTGCGGCGGAGCGGGCGAGGTGTGGCCGTCGCCGCCGCCATCGCCGCCTTCATCTCGGTGCCGCTCGCCGCGTTGAGCTTCGTGCTCCAGTTCGCCATCGGAGGCACCGCCGACGTGTCGCTCGGCAAAGTGGCGGTGGCGATGCTGGGGTCGCATCTCCTGATCGGGATCGGTGAGGCGATCATCACCGGGATCGTTGTCGGGGCGGTGATGGCCGGCCGGCGCGACCTGGTGTTCGGCGCCCGCCGCTTCGGGAAGGTACCGGCATGACGTTCGATCCGAGGACGAAGCGGTTCCTGGTCATCGGCTTCGTGGTGGCGGTGGTCGTCGCCGTGGTGATAAGCCAGTTCGCCTCCTCCAGCCCCGACGGGCTCGAGTTCGTGGCCGGCCACCAGGGTTTCGCCGACGCCGTGACTCCTCACGCCGTCGACGGATCCCCTCTCGCCGACTACGGCTCCGGGCTCTTCGACAACGGGGTGGTGGGCCGGGCGGTCTCCGGCCTCATCGGCGTCGTCGCCACCTTCGCGGTCGGGTACGGGCTCTTGCGGTTGTCCCGGCGGAGGAAGCCGAAGGCGCAGGCCTAGGTGTCGGTCAGCCACGCCCACGCCCTCTATCACCACGGCCACTCCGTCGTGCACCGGATGGCGCCCCATCTCAAGATCGTCGCCGCCTTCGGCTTCGTGCTCGCCGTCGTGATCACTCCCCGCGAGGCCGGATGGGCGTTCGGGGCCTACCTCGCCGGGGTAATCGCGGTGGCGGTGCTGACCCGCCTCCGTCCCGGATTCCTGCTCAGCCGGCTGGTGGTGATCCTGCCGTTCCTGGTGGCGGCGGGGACCCTCCCATTCATCGAGGGTGGGGCGGCGTGGCACGGGCTGTCGGTCGAGGGCCTCTGGGATCTGTGGAACGTCGCCGCCAAGTCATCCCTCGGAGCGATGGGATCGATCCTGCTGGCATCCTCCACCGAGGCGCCCGACGTGGTGCGCGGCCTGGAGACACTGCGGCTCCCCCGTTCCCTCACGGCGATCATGGGCTTCATGGTGCGCTATCTGGACGTGGTCGCCGGGGAGATGGCCAGGATGCGCCTTGCCATGCGGTCCCGCGGCTATCGGCCGCGGTGGCTCGGTGAGGTGGGCGCCCTCGCTAGGGCGATCGGCTCCCTCTTCGTCCGCTCGTACGAACGCGGCGAACGCGTCTACCGGGCGATGCTCTCCCGAGGGTTCGTCGGCCGCATGTCGGTCGAGGCGGTCTCTCCGTCGTCGGCGCGCGCCGTGGCCATGTCGCTCGCCGTGCCGGTGGCCGCACTCTGTGTCGCCGCTGCCGCGATGTGGTCGCGATGAGCGAACCCACCATCCTCGTCGAGGGGCTCGGCTTCGCCTATCCGGACGGCACCGTGGCGCTGCGCGGCGTGGACCTGCACGTCCACCCCGGTGAGCGAGTGGCCCTCCTCGGGCCGAACGGGGCAGGCAAGACCAGCCTCGTGCTGCACCTCAACGGCATCCATCTTCCCCAGCAGGGCTCCGTGCGCGTGTCGGGCATCGAGCTCACCGCCCAGACCGCGAGCGAGGTGCGGCGGCGGGTCGGGCTGGTCTTCCAGGACCCCGACGATCAGCTGTTCATGCCCACGGTGCGCCGTGACGTCGCCTTCGGGCCGCTCAACCTCGGCCTCGACCGGGACGAGGTCGCCCGGAGGGTGGAGGCGGCGCTCGCCGC
>JAZDHM010000052.1:0-3321 GCA_043805935.1 Actinomycetota bacterium | reverse complement strand
CGCTGCGCCGTGCCTTCCGGCTGATCCGTTGCAATAAGAGCGGTCCGCTCCTCGTGTTCGGTCCGCCGATGGCGGGCAACGGCAAGCGTCGCCCACAGCCCCAGGCCGGCCAAGACCACCACGACGGTGATCGGACGAGCGCGCATCGGGGTTGCCGCGATCGCGGCAACCCCGATGCTGAACGCTCCGGCCCCCAGGGTCACGCGCCGGGAGAGTCCACTCCGACCCCTGTCGAGAGCCTGCCTCATCCCGGGTCTCTCCCCTCGTCGCTTCCGCCGCCTAGAAGTTGACCTGGATCCAGCCGTCGATGGCCGAGTTGACGTGCTCGTCGTCGTCCCAGCCCTCGGGGCTGTTGTCGGCGTCCCAGTAGGCCACGCCCATCAGGGCGGACTGGCCGGCGGTCACCTGGAAGTCCGTCGCATCACCGGTCTGCAAGGGACGACGAATCTCAAAGGTCCAGGTTCCCTCGCCGTCCGCCACGGGGTTGGAATGGCCGAACACACCGAGCAGCGAGTTCTCGGCACCGGCGCCGTTGTCGTCCTCACGGCTCCCCGGGTCGGTCGACCACTCGTCGTCGAAGTTACAGCCTGCGTCGTTTCCGAGATCACCATCACCGGCATCGCTCACCGCACCACCGGTCTCGCTACCCGCGGCGCACTCGAGCTCCCAGTGCCAGAGGTCGACCATCCCCAGGCTGTTGTATTCGTCGGCCTTGGCATCGGAGTCGGATCCCATGCCGGTGCCCGCGCCTGACTCGATGGCCCACATCACGGCACTTGATGCCGACTTGTGGGCATCGGCCGCATCCCAGTTGAAGTCGTCCTCGACGGTGAGGAGCAGGTACAGGAACTCGTCGTCATACGCCACCTTGACGGTCGCCGGTTTGGCGGCGATTTGCTCCTCACCCGTGATCGGGTTGAGGGTCAGATCCAAAGCGGCAATCCCGTCCCAGTCGGAGGCATCACCATCGACCGTGATGGTGGCCGCGACCGCGTCGATCGAGCGAACCCCTCCTGCGGCGGTGGTCGACGATGCGGCCGTCGTCGTCACCGCGGCGGTCGTGGTCGTGATCGGCTGGCTCGTCGCCGTGGTCGTGGTCTCTGCCGAGTCGTCGCCGCACGCAACGGCGACGAGAGCGAGCGCGGCGAACAGAACGAGCCAGCGTCCTGCGTTCTTCATGCTCTTCAACCTCCTGGTGGCGGATGCGCGGCTCGGAGCACCGCTGCTTGTCATCTGTCTGTCGAAGGTATGTAGGACCTCAGGCTCTCGACAGCGCCCATCAGCACGCTCGTCACGTCGAAAGGCGGGCCAGACGGTTGCCCGGTCGGAAGGCGGCCCCGGGGCTTTCGGCCCTAGTGGTGCTTGCGGCGTCACGGCGCGACGGAAGCTCAAAGCAAACGAGCGTGAGTCGCTGGAGCACGCGGGGTTGAGACGGCCTTGCCCGGAGCGATGCCGGTGAGGTCGGAGTCCCGGAACCGCCCTACGACACCAAACCCATCCGGATGCCGACCGCCACCGCCTCTGACCTCCGCTTCACGCCCAGCGTGGTGTACAGACCGTGGAGGCGCGCCTTCACCGCCGACGACGTCAGATGCATCGCCGCGCCGATCGCTTCGTTGCCCAGACCGGCGGCCAGGTACTCGAGGAGCCGCCGTTCCTCCACACCGAGACTGCTGGCCGACTGCTCGGTGCCGCCGGACACCATCCGGGCAATGAGCCGTCCGGCGATCTCGCCCTGGATGTATGACCCGCCCGTGGCGACGGTGTGGAGCGCTCGCAGCAACTCCTCCCGGTTGACGCTCTTGAGCAGGTATCCGGCCGCGCCCAGTTCGATGGCCCGTTCCACGTACACGGGGTCGTCATACATCGAGAGCACGACCACCCTCACCGCGGACCCACCCTCCCCGAGGCGCTGCAGCACGTCGAGACCGGAGACGCCCGGCATCTTGATGTCGAGCAACACCACGTCGACCTCGTTGGCTGCCACCATCTCGAGCAGGCCGGCGCCATCCGCCGCTTCGCCCACGACGGTGACGTCGGGATCGTGGGCGAGAATCAGCCGCAAGCCGTCCCGCACGATGCGGTGATCGTCGGCGATCACGATCCTCATAGATCACTCCCCTGCCCCGTGGCCGGCACCCACGCCTGGAACACCGTGCCCCCCGATCGCCGGCGACGAACCCGGAGCCCGCCGCCGATCGCCTCGAGGCGCTCGGTGGTCGTCACGATGCCGACCCCCCTCTGCCCGTCGATCCCCACGCCGTCATCGACGATCTCCAGTTCGATGGTGTCTCCGCTGCGGGTGGCCGTGATCATCACCTCGCGGGCGAGGGCGTGCTTGCGGACGTTGATGATCCCCTCCTGAGCGGCCCGGAGCAACGCCGCCCGATTCACCGGAGGGAGGGACAGGTCACCGGTGATCTCGAGCCCGACGTGCAGTCCGGCTTCGCCCTCCGTGACCGCGGCCAGTTCCCGCAAGCACGTGGCCAAATCGAGGTCGGCGCCCAGCCCGGCGTTCAGGAGACGCAGCTCCGAGCGCAGCCGGGAATCCACCTGCCGAGCGAGCGCCCCGACCCCGGCAAGCTCGGTGTCGACCGGGCTGCCCGGCTCGACCCGCGTCCGGCAGTCTTCGATTCCGAAGAGGATCCGGTACAGCGGTTGCCCGATCTCATCGTGCAGCGCTCCGACGATCCGGGTGCGCTCCTCGTCCTGGATCCGGATCAGGTCGCCCAGCGCCCGCTCCGTCTCCCGCTGGCGCCGCATGGTCCGCACACCGTTCTGGAAGAACAGGACCGCCAGGAGGGCACCGAGGAGTCCTACCCCGATGGTGACGCTCACCAGGACGTAGCGACGAATGTCGTTGACGGTGTGCAGCAGGTGACCCGGGCGTTCGTACACCTCGTACACCAGGATGTGATCGCCGGTGAGATCGTCGACCGGGATGTAGAACTCGACGAGGTCGCCGAGCCCGCGCTCGGCGACGTTCTCCGGATGGCTGAGATCGGGGATGCTGAATTGCGCCTCTCCCCTGAACGCCGCGATCGCCTCCTCCGAGAGCGGATACGTGTTGCCTATCAGGACCCCGGCATCCGAATAGACCACCGTGCCGTCGGGGGTCCAGATCTTGACCCTCACGATCTCCCGTCCGGGGAGCCTGGTCTCGATGTCCCGGACCAGGGTCTCCAGATCCACCAGGTCCGCCTCCTGCGGTATCAGACCGGCCGCGGTCAGGTCTTGCACCGCCCGAACCAGGGAATCCCGCTCCGCCTCCAAGAGGTAATGAGTCACCAGCGGCGGGATGGACATCGCCAGCCCCACCAG
>JAZDHM010000051.1:0-4846 GCA_043805935.1 Actinomycetota bacterium | reverse complement strand
GCGACCACCACGGCGGAGCCGAGGCCCACGCCCACCAAGAGGCCCAGCAGCCCACCGAACACCGCGATCAGGACGGCCTCCCATCGGATCATCCGGCGCACCTGGCGGCGGTCCATGCCGACCGCCCGCAGCAGGCCGATCTCGTGCTTGCGCTCGGCAATCGACAGCGCCAGCGTGTTCACGATGCCGAGCAGGGCAATGATGATGGCGAATCCGAGCAGCACCACGACCAGATTGAGCACGGTGCTGATCTGCTCCTCCAACCCGGCGACGTACTCGTCGGTGTTGGTCAGGTTGGCATTCGGGTACCGATCGGTCACGGCGGTGATGGCGGCACGAGCGGTGTCGAGATCGACACCGGGGGCAACGTCGATGTAGATGAGCCGGTCGAGGCGCAGGGTCTGGTAGTACTCGTATGTGTGCAGGTCGAGGATGAGGGGCACGCCGACGGCGGGATCGTCGTAGATGCCGATCACCCGCAGGTAGAGGATCGCCGACGACGGCACCTGGACCGACACGACATCCCCCACGTCCACTCCCAGGCGATCGGCGTCGGCCTTCGCCAACAGCGCCGTGCCCGGACCGACGTCGTCGACGGTGCCGGCCACCATGGTCAGGTTCGCCACCTGGGACAGGGGGCCATCGACGCCGAGCAGATACGAGTCGCTGTCGCTCCCCTGGAAACGAAACACCCCGAACCGATCGCGGACCACGGTCTCCAGTTCGGGAAGCTGCCGCAACTCCTCCGTGAGCATCGGCGAGAGCCCGGTCGACGTCGGGTCGCTGAACCCCCCAACACTCACCTGAAAGTCGTTGGCGAAGGTGTGCCGAAGGGCGGCCGACACCCCGGCCTTGGTCGAGGCCGAGAAGACCGCGATCACGGTCACCAACGACACCCCGATCATGAGGGCAGAGGCGGTGGAAGCGGTGCGCCGCGGGCGACGCATGGCGTTCTCCTGGGCCAGCCGCCCGGTGACGCCACGCCATTGGGCGATGGGAGCACCGGCGAATCGAGCGAACTGCTTGGCAACGAGCGGCGCCAACAGTGAGACCCCCACAAAGGTGATGAGCGCACCGAACCCGACCACGGCCACCGCATCGGGGATGTTCGCCACCAGGCCGACGATCACCATGGTCACGCCGAGGGTGGCGACGCCCGCGCCGACAAGCACTCTCCTGGCGAGGGATCGCGGCTGGCTCTCGACGTCCCGCAGCGCCGCCACCGGAGGCACCTTTGCCGCCCGACGCGCCGGTACGAGCGAGGCCGCCAAGGTCACCCCGACACCGACCACGAACGCGGCGACGATCGTCCTCGTCGCCACGATCAGGGAACTCGTCGGAATCCCGAACCCGAACGCGGAGAACGCCGCCTTGAGTCCCATGGCGATCAAGATGCCGACGCCGACGCCGGCGGCCGAGGCGAACAGCCCGACCGCAAGGGCTTCGAGGACGACGATCCGGGTGACCTGGCCGGCGGTGGCGCCGACGGCCCGAAGGAGCGCCAGCTCCCGAGTTCGCTGGGCGACGATGATCCGGAAGGTGTTCTGGATGAGGAAGGCGCCGACGAACACCGCCACCCCGGCAATGACCAATAGGAGCGTGTTGATGAACCCGACGGCCTCGTCCATCTGAGCAAGCCAGTCGTCGGTCTGACTCTGAGCACTCACGATCTCGACACCGTCGGGAAGCATCCCGGACACCAGAGCCTGGACGACCGACGCCGACACTCCGGGAGCCAGGACGACCGACATCGAGCTGATCTGTCCCTCCGACTCGAAGGCTTGCTGCGCAGTGGGCAGGTCGAAGATCGCCAGGGTGGCGCCCATGAGGTTGCCGGCATCGCCGAACAGGGCGATTCCTGAGATCTCGAACCGCCGCGCCCCGGCGGGGAGGATCACGTCGATCGAGTCCCCGACGCGGAGGTCGTTTCCGTCCGCCGCCACCGCGTCAATGGCGACCTGGCCGGGGCCAACCGGCCACTCGCCGTCCCGAAGTCGCATCGGGCTGAGCCCTTCCTGGTCCGGCGACCACGACATCCCGAGCGTCGGCGGTCCATTCCCTCCGATTGCATCACCGTTCTTGTCGACCAGCTGGGCGATGCCTTCGACACTCGGGGCGGCCACCTCGACGCCGGCGACCTCACGGACCCGGCTCACCAGCGAGTCGGGGATTCGCGGCGCCTGGTTGCCAAACTCGGCCACGCCCCGCACGTAGAAGTCGACTCCCGACGAGATGTCGGTGAACAGGGTGTCGAAGGACGCCTTCACGCTGTCGGTGAACACGTAGGTCCCGGCCACGAAGGAAACGCCGAGGACGATCGCCAGCGCGGTCATCGCCAACCGGACCTTGTGAGCGAGGACGCCGCGCACGGCCAGCTTGATCACGGCGTCACCCGCCCATCGACTTGAGGTGCTCGAGGATCTGGGAGGCATTCGGGTCGGCGAGCTCACCCGAGTACCGCCCATCCGCCAGGAACACCACGCGGTCTGCATAGGCGGCGGCGTTCGGGTCGTGGGTGACCATCACGATGGTCTGGCCGAACTCGTCCACCGCCCGGCGCATGAACCCCAGCAGCTCGGCCCCGGCCTTCGAATCGAGATTGCCCGACGGCTCGTCGGCGAAGATGATCTCCGGCCGCGACACCAGAGCCCTCGCCGCCGCCACCCGCTGCTGCTGCCCGCCGGACAACTCAGCCGGCCGATGCGTCAAACGATCGCCCAGCCCGACGGTCGACACCACCCGATCGAACCAGCCGGTGTCGGCGTCGTGGCCGGCGATGTCCACGGGGAGGGTGATGTTCTCGGCGGCATCAAGCGTGGGGATCAGGTTGAACGCCTGGAAGATGAAACCGACCTTCTCGCGCCGGAGCATCGTGAGGGCCTTGTCCTTGAGGTCGCCCAGCCGGACGCTGCCGATGAACGCCGCGCCCGACGTGAGGTCATCGAGTCCGGCGATGCAGTGCAGCAGGGTGGACTTGCCTGATCCGGACGGTCCCATGATGGCGGTGAATCTTCCCCGTTCGAAGGCCACGCTCAAGTCGTCCAGGGCGGTGACGGTGGTGGCATCCGACCCGTAGACCTTGGTGGCGTTCTCGACCCGCGCGGCAGCCGATTCCGAGTTCATGGCACCTCTTTTTCCGCCCAGTTGTCCGACGCCGCCATCCGTCGGCGACCCGATTCACCGCCCGTGCGGCTAGCGCTGATTTCAGGGTTTCCGCCGGGCTGCGGCTAGAGGAGATGGACACGGGGGGGCCGGTCGAACCGCCCTGTCCTATTCCCCGGCCCTCGTTCAGGAGGCCGTCTGGCGGCGCCACCGTCGCCCCCCGGTCTTCGGTTCCCACACGAAGAACCGCAGGGCGGCCAGTACGCCGGCCACGCCCCACAGGGCCATCACCGCGATGTGGCCCCATTCCGGGGCCGTCGAAGCGTGAAACGGACTGAAGCCGTCCTGCAGGGTCCGGACGAAGTGCTTGAGGGGAAAGATGTTGCCGACCGTGACCAGCCAACCCGGCGGGTTCGAGATGGGGATGAACACGTCGGAGATGAAGGCGATCGGCAGGATCGTGGCGTTGGCCACCGCCGGGGCGCTGTCGCTGGTCGGGGCGAGGGCGGCCAGTGCCAGCCCGAGCGCGGCGAACGAAGCGGTGCCGACGACGAATGAGATGATCACCGCCGGCAATCGCCCTGGGTACACGTGCAGGTCGTAGCCGAGGACACCGACCAGGATCATGATGACCACCGCGATCCCCGCGATCCAGACACCCGAGGCCACCCGCCCCGCCATGTACACCCACGGCGGCAGCGGCGTCCCCCGGAACCGCTTGAGGATGCCCTGGTCCCGCGCGATCGCCGTCCCGATGCCGATGTTCGTGTAGGTCGCAGAAGCGGCAGCGAACGCCGCCAGTGACGGGGCGAAGAACTGGGTCACCGTGAAGGAGCCCCGTCCCGCGATCTCCATCGGGTCACCCGAGAAGAGCAGGTTGAACAACAGCAGGAACATCAGCGGGAAGAACAGGGTGAAGAACGCCGCCATCGGCGTCCGCCAGAACAGCCGGTTCTCGTAGCGGACCTGGCGCCACGCCATCAGCGGCAGGGGCGGACGCGCTTCAGCCACCGGCGTCGTCTCCGGTGAGCTGCAGGTACACGTCCTCGAGGGAGGGACGGGTGACCGTGAGCCCTTCGAGGGCGACCCCCGCCGTCACCGCCCATGACGTGAGCTCGTGGAGCGACCGGGTGACGTCGTGGACCTCCACCGACACGGTGCCGTCTGCTCCTCCGAGGCCAGCGAACACGCCGGGCAGGCCCTGTGAACCGGGTGGGACCTTGAACGCCACCACCGCGCTCCCATCGCCCCGCCCCCCGAGGGTGTCGGGCGCGCCCTGGGCCACGATCAAGCCACCGGCGATCACTGCCACCCGGTCGGCCAGGTTCTGCGCCTCGTCCATGTAATGGGTGGTGAGCAGGATCGTCTTGCCGAGTGAGCGCAGGCCGTCGATCAGACTCCACGACTTGCGCCTGGCCGAGGGATCGAATCCGGTCGTCGGCTCGTCGAGGAAGATCAGCTCTGGGTCGCCGACGATCCCGAGGGCCAGGTCGACCCGCCGCTGCTGGCCCCCTGAAAGGGTCTTGATCCGAGCGTCCGACTTCTCGTCGAGCCCGACGATGGTGATCACCTCGTCGACCGGACGCCGCTTGGGGTACATGGCGCCGAACAACTCGAGGTTCTCCCGCACGGTGAGCTCACGGTTGATGCCCGAGGACTGGAGCACGATGCCGATGCGCTCGCGGAAGTCGCGGCCGGCGTGGGCCGGGTCGTAGCCCAGCACCGACACGTCGCCGGACGTGCG
>JAZDHM010000050.1:0-11982 GCA_043805935.1 Actinomycetota bacterium | reverse complement strand
CCTGGGGGGTGTGGCCTTGCTCGTGGTGGTGTACCTCCTCGGTCGGCGCCGGGGAAAGAAGGGTGCCGCCCGGGTGGAGGTCTACCGGGTGCGCTGACCGCCCGGGCGGGTGACGGCGATCTCGATGCTCTGCCCGCGCCGTACCCTGCCGGAGTAGATCAGTTCCTGGCGAGGGCCATCCAAACGGCGGATCAGTCCGTATGCGGCCACCAAGCCACCGAGCAGCGTCAGCCCGGCGTTCCCCTGCCTGATCCCGGCCAGGAGACGCCTCGATCCGGCGGCGAGGGCGTCCATGCGCGGCATCGTACTTGGCCGACCTAGAGTCGGCGGCGATGTTCCGCCACCGCGATCGCATGATCAAGATTCTCATCCTCTTCGTCGCGGCGATGATGCTGCTCTCCCTGGCGCTTCCGTTCCTGCTCCGGTGACCGGGGACTTCGCCGCCGGGGACCTCTGCCTGCTCGCCGATGCCCGGGGGCGTCACTACCTGGTCGACCTCCGTCCCGGTGGGTCCTTCCAGTACCACGCCGGCACACTCGCCCACGATGCGGTGATCGGCACCCCGCCAGGGACGGTGCACCGCTCGTCGCGGGGATCCCGGCTGGTCTCGGTGCGGCCCCGCCTCGTCGACTACGTGCTGGAGATGCCACGGGGTGCTCAGGTGGTCTACCCGAAGGACCTGGGCGCCATCGTCCACTGGGCGGACGTCGCCCCCGGCCACCGCGTGGCGGAGGCCGGCACCGGTTCGGGGGCGCTCACCCTGGCATTGCTCCGCGCCGTCGGACCCACCGGCTCGGTGCTCTCGGTCGAGCGCAGGCCCGACCACCTCGCCCACGCCTCAAGCGTCATCGCCCGCTTCCTCGGAGGGTTGCCCTCGAACCTCCGCCTCGTCGAGGGGGAGGTCGAAGAGGTACTCGGCGCAGAAGTGGTGGACCGGGTCATCCTCGACCTGCCCGAGCCCTGGAGCGTCGTCGCCACGGCGGCCGGCGCCCTGGTCCCAGGGGGCATCCTCGCCGCCTACCTGCCCACCGTCCCTCAGGTGATGCACCTCCACGACGAGCTGCGACGCTCCCGGCGGTTCGTCGACATGGAGACGATGGAGATCCTCATCCGCAACTGGCGCCTCGACGGGAGGTCGGTCCGTCCCGAGAGCCAGATGGTCGGCCACACCGGCTTTCTCACCTTCGCTCGGGTGACCGCCGCCGAGATGACCCCCGACGCGGACGACCCCGCCGCTGGGGCGGGGCCGTCGGAGGAGTGAGCGACCTCAGGGCTCGATGAAGATGCACTCTCCGGGGCACTCCTCGGCCGCCTCGATGGCGATGTCCTCCTGTCCGCTGGGGACCTGAGCAACACCCTGGGCGCCCTGGGGGTTCCCGTTGGCGGTGGCGTAGATCTTGTCGCCCTCGCGGACGTAGGCGAGCCCGTCGTCGAGGAGGACGAAGACGTCGGGGGCGATCTCCTCGCACAGGCCGTCGCCCGTGCAGAGATCCTGGTCGATCCAAACCTTCATGGTGCTGTGCTCCGGTATCTCGGGCTTGAGAGGAAGTGTAACCAGGGTGGGTTTCCGCTCAAGCCAACCGTTCATCGGCCGTTGCGCGACCCCGTCGTATACTCGTTCTCGGACCGGGGAGACCCGGTCCGGGTTCGTAGAGGGGCCGGGAGCGGCGAACCGAGGATGGAGAGATGACCGAGCCAACGCTCGACCAGTTGCGCGGCACCATCAAGATGCTGGAGGAGGAGATCGCCATCCTCCGCCGGAGGCTTCAGGACGCCCCTCGCCGCGTCCGGGTGCTCGAGGAGCGACTGCTCGAAGCCAAGGGTCGGATCACGCAGGCGGTGTCCCAGAACGAGAAGCTGTCGGTCGCTCTCGAAGAAACCCGCGATCAACTCGCCGTGCTGCGCGAGGAGGTCGAAAAGCTCACCGCCCCGCCCAATCAGTTCGGTGTGGTCCATGGGGTCAACACCGACGGCACCCTCGACGTGATCACGGGGGGTCGCAAGCTCCGAGTCAACGTGGAGCCGACCATCGAGATCAAGGCCCTGGAACTCGGACAGGAAGTGCTGCTCAACGAGGCGATGAACGTGATCGACAGCCGCTCCTTCGAGTCCACCGGGGAAGTGGTGATGGTGAAGGAGCTGCTCGAGGACAGCCGGCTGATCGTTCTCGGCCGGGCCGACGAGGAGCGGGTGGTGGAGCTCGCCGGACCGATGCAGGACACCTTCCTCCGTGTCGGCGACCACGTCAGGCTCGATGGCCGCACCGGCCTCGTCCACGAGCGTCTCATCCGCCCCGAGGTGGAAGAGCTCGTGCTCGAGGAGGTCCCGGACGTCTCCTACGACGACATCGGGGGCCTCCATGATCAGATCACGTCCATCCGCGACGCGGTCGAGCTGCCCTATCTGCACAAGGACCTCTTCGAGCAGTACGGCCTGGCTGCCCCCAAGGGCATCCTGCTCTACGGCCCCCCGGGCTGCGGCAAGACGCTGATCGCCAAGGCCGTGGCGAACTCGCTCGCCGCCGCGGTGGCGGCGAAGACCGGTAAGACCGATGCCCGCTCGTATTTCCTCAACATCAAGGGCCCCGAGCTTCTCAACAAGTACGTCGGGGAGACCGAACGGCAGATCCGGCTCATCTTCGGACGCGCCAAGGAGAAGTCCGAGGAGGGCGTGCCGGTCATCGTCTTCTTCGACGAGATGGACTCGTTGTTCCGCACCCGGGGGAGCGGGATCTCGTCCGATGTCGAGTCGACCATCGTCCCGCAGCTCCTGTCGGAGCTCGACGGCGTCGAGGCGCTCAAGAACGTGATCGTGATCGGCGCCTCCAATCGCGAGGACCTGATCGACCCCGCCATCCTGCGACCCGGCAGGCTGGACGTGAAGATCAAGATCGAGCGCCCCAACGAGGAGGCCGCCCGCCAGATCTTCCAGATCTACCTCGGGACGGAGCTTCCCCTCGATGCCGACGAGTTGACGAAGTTCGGAGACCGCGACGCCATGACCAACCGGATGATCGACGCGGTGGTGGCCGACATGTACTCGACCTCAGACGGCAACCGGTTCCTCGAAGTCACCTACGCCAACGGCGACAAGGAGATCCTCTACTTCAAGGACTTCTCGTCGGGCGCCATGATCGAGAACGTCGTCCGTCGCGCGAAGAAGGAGGCGATCAAGCGTGAAATCGCCGAAGGCACGCGCGGCGTCCGGGTCCAGGACCTGGTTGACGCCGTCAAGCAGGAGTTCCGTGAGCACGAGGACCTCCCCAACACGACCAACCCCGATGACTGGGCTCGCATCTCCGGGAAGAAGGGCGAGCGCATCGTCTACGTGAGGACGCTGATCGAGGGCGACGGCGACAACCGGAGCATCGAGGCGATCACGACCGGCCAGTACCTGTGACCGAGGTCCACAAGGTCGTCGGGACCGAGACCGAGTTCGGAATCACGATCCGCAACCACCCGGACTTCAATCCGGTGCTCGCTTCCAGCCTGGTGATCAACTCCTACGCCGGCACCTCCACACGGATCCAGTGGTCCTTCGACGAGGAGTCACCGGGGCGCGACGCCCGTGGATTCGGTTACGACCCGGCGCCGTCCGGGGATTTCGAGAGCGGCCTGGTGAACGTGGTCCTGACCAACGGGGCCCGTCTGTACGTCGACCACGCCCATCCCGAGTACTCCAGTCCCGAGTGCTTCGACGCGCTGGAGGCCGCCTTGTACGACAAGGCCGGCGAGGTGGTCCTGGAGAGGGCCGCCGCCGCGGCGAACCGGTCGCTCCCCAAGGGCCAGCGGCTCTACGTCCACAAGAACAACAGCGACGGCAAGGGCAACTCGTACGGTGCGCACGAGAACTATCTGGTGGCCCGCGGCCTCCCGTTCGGCGACCTGGTCCACCATCTCACCGCCTTCTTCGCCTCCCGGCAGATCTTCACCGGATCCGGAAAGGTGGGATCAGAGAACGGCCGGCCGGCGGCCGACTATCAGATCACCCAGCGAGCGGACTTCTTCGAGGAGGAGGTCGGCCTCGAGACCACGCTCAAGCGCCCGATCATCAACACCCGCGACGAGCCCCACGCCGACCCCGGCCGGTACCGCCGGCTCCACGTGATCATCGGCGACGCCAATCTCAGCGAGGTGCAGACCTTCCTCAAGGTCGGCACCACAGCCCTGATGCTGGCGGCCCTGGAGGCGGACAACCTCGACGAGCCGATACTCCTCGCCCGGCCGGTCGAGGCCGTCTGGCGCATCAGCCACGACCCGACGCTCGAACAGGCCGTGGAGCTCGCCGGCGGCGGGACGGCGACGGCGCTCGACCTCCAGTGGCAGTACCTCGACTGGGTTTCCAAACACGCCGAGGTCCACGGAGTCTCCGAGGTCGAGCGGAAGGTCATCGACGCGTGGGAGGACGTGCTCACCGACCTCGAGCGGGACCCGGCGTCCACCGCCGATCGGCTCGACTGGACGGCCAAGCTCGGCCTGCTCGACGCCTACCGCGAGCGCGACCGGCTGGACTGGGACGCCCCCAAGCTCAGGCTCCTCGACCTGCAGTACCACGACGTCGACTCGACGCGGAGCCTGTACCGACGTCTCGTGGACTCCGGCAGAATGCGCCGCCTCTTCACCGACGCCGAGGTGGTGCGAGCGGTGACCGAGCCGCCCGAGCGGACCCGGGCGTGGTTCCGCGGCGCCTGCATCGAGCGCTACGGGGACGCCATCATCGCCGCCAACTGGGACTCGCTGATCTTCGACGTCGGCGAGGAGACGCTGAAGCGAGTGCCTATGATGGAACCCCTTCGCGGGGGAAAAGATCGCGTCGCCGCGTTGCTCGCCCGGTCTCCGACCCCCGCAGATCTGGTCCGGGCGCTGGCAGGCGAAGAGGGAGGTGAGGATGGCCGAGCAAGAGCGCAAACAGTCCCGGAGTGACGATGCTGCGCGCCAGGCCGAGTCCGAGCAAGCCGCCCCGAGCGACGTCGGCGAGGAGCTCACCGAGAAGATCGACGACCTGCTCGACGAGATCGACTCGGTGCTCGAAGAGAACGCCGAGGAGTTCGTAAAGAACTACGTCCAGAAAGGCGGCCAGTGACGATCGGTGCCGGTGACGGGCTTCCCCTGGAGGCCGGCACGCCCGCCTCGTCGTTCAGCGAACTGCTCAGGTCCCGCGGCATATCCCCTCATTGGGACGCTACCGGGTCCGACCGGGACGCCCTCGAGCGGCCCGAAGCGACCACGGTCCTCGCCTTCCGCTATGCCGACGGCGTGGTGATGGCGGGTGACCGCCGGGCGGTGTTGGGCAACATCATCGCGTACCGCAACGTGCAGAAGGTGTACGAGGCGGATGCCTTCTCCGCCGTCGCCATCTCCGGCACGGCCGGGATCGCCATCGAGCTCGTAAAGCTCTTCCAAACCGAACTGGAACACTACGAGAAGCTCGAGGGGCGCCGCTTGAGCCTCGCCGGGAAGGCGAACCACCTGGCGGCGATGGTCCGGCGGCAGCTCCCGATGGCATTCCAAGGCCTGGTGGTCATCCCACTCTTCTGCGGATACGACGAGGAGCTTCACGATGGAAGGCTCTATTCGTTCGACGTGGTCGGGGGTTCCTACGAGGAGACCGACTACGCAACCACCGGGTCCGGGGGGCGGGATGCCCGCCTGTATCTACGAACCCACTACTCGGCCGACATGGGCGTCGAGGCGGCGATCGATCTGGCCGTGGCGGCCCTGGTCGCCGCCGCCGAAGAGGACACCGCGACGGGCGGACCCGACCTGCGCCGGGAGATCTATCCCAACGTGGTGACCGTGTCCTCGGTCGGCTATCGGGAGATCGACCATGAGCGGGTGGCCACGGCCGCCCGCGGCGCCATGGGCGCGGACGCATGACCTTCCCCTTCTACGTCCCGCCCGAGCAGCTGATGAAGGACCGGGCCGAGTACGCCCGGAAGGGCATCGCCCGGGGCAAGTCAATCGTCGCGGTGGAGTACGCCGACGGGGTGGTCATCCTCGGAGAGAACCCGAGCGGCGCACTGCAGAAGATCTCGGAGGTCTACGACCGCATCGCCTTCGCCGGCGTGGGCAAGTACACCGAGTTCGAACAGCTGCGCGTCGGCGGGATTCGCCGAGCGGATCTGACCGGATACGCCTACTCGCGCTCTGACGTCACCGCCAAGAGCCTGGCGAACGCCTACGCCCAGACCCTCGGCCACGTCTTCACCCAAGAGGTGAAACCGTTCGAGGTCGAGGTGATGGTCGTCGAGGTCGGCGCCCTCACCGACGACAACCACATCTTCCGCATCACCTACGACGGCGTGCTCTACGACGACCGCAGGGTCTCGGCGATCGGCGGCTCGGCCGACGACCTCGTCGGCCACCTCAAGACGTCGTTCACCTCGGACGCCCCACTGGCGACCGCCATCGGGTGGGCCAAGGCCGCATGCCTGTCGGTGACCGACGGGAATGGTCAGGCCGGGTGGGAGGGGGCCGTGGTCGACCGCACGCTCGGCCGGAGGGCATTCCGCCGCCTCACCGCCGAAGAGCTGGCCTGACCCGGCCCCGGCGGCAGTTGCAGGCTCAGAACACCCGCATCAGAAACCACACGACGGCCCAGCTCATCACCACCAGGGTGAGCACCGCGACGAGCCTCATGGGTAACGCGGCCGGGTCGGCGATGGCGCCGGTGTGGGTCGGCACCGGGGCCACGTCCTCGAGGCTCGAGCCGGCGAGGATCTCGCGCGCATCGTCGAGATCAGGCTCCGGCACGAAGATCTCGGTGACCGCCATCTCCCCGACCGTGACCCGATAGGGCCCCAGGGCCTCCCCGCGAATCCGGGCGGGTATCCCCGCCGAATGCAGCAGGGCGACGGCGAGGTGCGCAGCCGCCGGGTCACCGATCCTGGCGGCACTCACGAACGGGGCTTCCTCCATGACCCGATCGTACCGGGCGTTCGGCCGTGACTCCGCTCCCGGCGGGGCGCCGGTACGCTCCGCGGGTGCAACGCCGCATCTTCGGCATGGAGAACGAGTACGGGGTGACCTGCACCTTGCGGGGGCAGCGCCGCCTGTCGCCCGACGAGGTCGCCCGTTACCTGTTCCGCCGGGTGGTCTCGTGGGGCCGGTCGTCAAACGTGTTCCTCGAAAACGGCGCCCGCCTCTACCTCGACGTCGGCAGCCACCCCGAGTACGCCACCCCGGAATGCGACGCCCTCTACGACCTCGTCGCCCATGACAAGGCGGGCGAACGGGTGCTCGAGGGACTCCTCCACTCCGCCGAGCAGCGGCTCGAAGAGGAGGGGATCCGTGGGCAGGTGTACCTGTTCAAGAACAACACCGACTCGGCGGGAAACTCGTACGGATGCCACGAGAACTACCTGGTGAGTCGCCAGGCCGACTTCCAGCGCATGATCGACACGCTCATCCCCTTCCTGGTGACCCGGCAGGTCTTCTCGGGCGCGGGGAAGCTCCTCCAGACGGCCCGGGGCACCGTGTTCTCGCTGGCGCAGCGGGCGGAGCACATCTGGGAGGGGGTGTCGTCGGCGACCACGCGCAGTCGCCCGATCATCAACACCCGCGATGAGCCGCACGCCGACGCCGAGCGCTACCGGCGCCTCCACGTGATTGCCGGCGACTCGAACATGAGCGAGTACGCCAACTACGCCAAGGTGGGGAGCACCCTGGCTCTGCTCCAGATGCTGGAGGAGGGGGTGGTGTTTCGCGACGTCACCCTGGAGAACCCCATCCGGGCGCTGCGCGAGATCAGCCACGACCCCACCTGCCGCCGCCGGGTGCGCCTGGGCAACGGGCGGGAGCTGTCGGCGCTCGACATCCAGTGGGAGTACCTGGAGCGGGTACTGCGCTACTCCCGCACCCATCCCTTCCCGCCCCAGGTGGAATCGGCGGTGGGGATGTGGGAGCACCTGCTCACCGGCCTCGAGAAGGACCCGCTATCCCTGCAGCGGGAGTGTGACTGGGTGGCGAAGTACCACCTCGTCGAGGAATACCGCTCTCGCCGGCGCCTGGAACTGGGCGACGCCCGTATCGCCCTGCTCGACCTGGCCTATCACGACGTGAGCCGGGAGCGCAGCCTCTACTACCTGCTGGAGCGGCGGGGACTCGTCGACCGGGTGGTCACCGACGAGGACGTTGAGCGCGCCCTGCTGAACCCGCCTCAGACCACGCGAGCCCGGCTGCGCGGGGAGTTCATCAAGGCGGCCAAAGCCCACCAGCGCGATTTCACGGTGGACTGGGTTCATCTGAAGCTGAACGATCAGGCCCAGCGCACCGTGCTGTGCAAGGACCCGTTCCGCGCGTTCGACGAGCGGGTGGACCGCCTGATCGCCGGGCTCTGACGGACCGGGCCTTCCGGGCCGCGCCGCCACGGGATACAGTCGGGGTCATGCAGCGGGTCATCGAACGGCTGCTCAACCTGCTCGCCTTCCTCCTCACTGCCGGCCGCCCGGTCACAGCCGACGAGATCCGGTACACGGTGGCGGGGTATGGCCAAGAAGGCGACGAGACCTTCCGGCGTGCGTTCGAGCGCGACAAGGACCTGCTGCGCCACCTGGGCATACCGCTCCGCCTGGCCCCCACCGATGCGTGGGAGGTGGAGCAGGGCTACGTGGTACGCGGCGAGGAGTACGCCCTGCCCGACCCGGGGCTGACCGACGAGGAGCGGGCGGCGCTGTGGCTGGCCGCCCAGGTGGTGCGAGTCGGCGGGCAGGCCCCCGATCCGGCCGCATTGTTCAAGTTGGGAGGGGCGCCCCCCGCATTCTCCGGGGCGGCCCTGGGAGCCGACATCGGCGGCGTCTCGGCAGACCTGGTGGAGCTCTTCACCGCGGTGACCGAGGCGCGGGTGGTCTCCTTCGCCTACAAGGGCACCAGGCGGCGGGTGCAGCCCTACGGATTGGTGCACCGTCGGGGGCATTGGTACCTGGTGGGGCCGCAGGCGGGCCAGAAGGAGGGTCGGGCCTTCCGGGTCGATCGTCTGAGCCAACTCGAAGTGGGATCGCGGCGCGGCGCCTTCATTCGCCCGCCCGGCTTCCGCGCTGCCGATGCGGTCGCGGCCGCTCCCTGGGATGCGGGGGAGTCGGGAACAGAGGTCGTGGTCCGTTTCGACCCCGCCATCGCCTGGTGGGCCCGGCGCCAACTGCCGGAGGACGCGGCGGTCGAGGAGGAGGCCGGAGGGGGCCTTACTGCCCGGTTCGGGGTGGCGGCCATGGAGCCGTTCATCGGTTGGATGGTGGGCTTCGAGGACGGGGCGGAGGTCCTGTCGCCCCCGGAGGCCCGCGAGAGACTCCTGAGCCACGTGGGGGAGCCGTGAGCCGGGAGCGCACGGCCGCCCGGCTATCCCGTCTGCTGGGGATGCTTCCCTGGGTCATCGGCCACCCGGGCGCCGACGTCGGCGAGGTTTGCACGCGCTTCGGCTACACCCGGAAGGAACTGGCGCGCGACCTGGCCGCCGTCTTCGTGAGCGGGCTGCCCGGCTACGGGCCGGGCGACCTGATGGTGGCGTACATCGACGGCGACGAAGTGGTGGTGGACCTGGCGGACTACTTCGCGCGGCCGGTGCGACTGACTGCGGGCGAAGGCCTGGCGCTGCTGGCCGCCGGAATGGCTCTGGCCTCGTCGGGAGCCGCGCCGGCTGCCCTCGAGACGGCGGTGGCCAAGCTCGCCGCGGTGCTGGTCCCCGACGACGGCACCCTGGCGGTGGGGCTGCCCGCGCCCCCGGAGGTGGCCGGGGTACTGAGCGGGGCGGCGGCCGGCGGGGAGGTGGTGCAGCTCACCTACACCTCGCTGGGACGCGGGGAGACCACGGTACGCGCCGTGGAGCCCTGGCGGGTGTTCTCCACCCTGGGCAACTGGTACCTGAGCGGGTACTGCCGCTCCTCCCAGGGGGAGCGAGTGTTCCGCCTCGACCGGATCCGGGAAGTGACCCGTACCGAGCAGCGCTTCACCCCCCCGGCCGAACCGCCTCCGGCGGAGGTTCGCTACGCCCCGGGAGCCGACGATGTCTCCGCTGTGATCCGCCTGGGGCCCGGGGCCGACTGGGTGGCGGAGTACTACCCGGTCGAGGTATTGCGGCGCGAGGGAGACCGGCCGGTGGTGCGTTTCAGCGCCCCGGATGCGGCAGTCACGGCGCGGCTGCTGGTTCGCCTGGGCCCGCAGGCGCAGTTGCTCGAGGGCCCGGAGGTGGCCGCCGCCGTCGCCCAATTGCGCGACCGAATCCGGCGGCGCTACGGCATGGGCTAGCCCTTAGTGACTATCCCCGCAATGGTCATTCAGGCCCCTCCCGGGCCTTCCGATACGCGCGTCAGAGCCAACACCCTGAGGCCGGGGAGAACCGCCCTGATGACCACGATTCGCACCTCTTGCCCCCTCTGCGGCGACGTGGAGTTGGCCCCCGCCGACCTGGCGCTGCGCCTCACTCCCTGCCGGGGGACCGGCTCCTACCAGTTCCGCTGCCCCCACTGCGAGCAACTGCAGGAGCGCCCGGCAAACCACCGCGTGGTGAGCATCCTGCTGGCCACCGGGGTGGCCTATGAGGTGATCGACGACGCCACACCCATCAGCGAGCAGGAGATCGACCAGTTCATGGCCAGCCTCGACCGGGGCAACTGGCGGGAGCACCTCCTGTCCTGAGGCACGGGGCATTCCGGGATGAGGGCGGCCGCGAGGCCGCCCTCGGAGTCTTCGGGGGCAGGGGCGCTCCCTACCATGGCCGGGTGCGTCTCTTGCATCCCATCTCCGCCGGAGGGCATAGACGGTGAACGCGGCCGACTACCTGGCCGGGTTGCCCTTCGACCCGGACCGCTTCCAGGCCGAAGCCGGAGCGGCCATCGACCGTGGGGAGACCGTGGTGGTGTGCGCGCCCACCGGCTCCGGCAAGACGGTGGTGGCCGAAGCAGCCGTCGCCCGGGCGCTCGGCCGGGGGGAGCGGGCCCTCTACACCACCCCCCTGAAGGCTCTCTCCAACCAGAAGTTCGGCGACTTCCGCCGGCGTCTCGGCGCGGAGGCCGTGGGCCTGCTCACGGGCGACAACTCGATCAACGGGCGGGCGCCGGTGGTGGTGATGACTACCGAGGTGCTGCGCAACATGATGTACGCCGCCAGCCCCGACCTGGCCGACGTCGGGGTAGTTGTGCTCGACGAGGTGCACTACCTGCAGGATCGGGCGCGCGGGCCGGTGTGGGAGGAGATCATCATCCACCTGGACCCCGGCATCCGCCTCGTCTGCCTGTCGGCGACGGTGGCCAACGCCGAGGAGTTCGCCGGCTGGATCGAGGCCCGCCGGGGGGCCACCACCCTGGTGGTGGAGACGGAGCGGCCGGTTCCCCTGGAGTCCGTGTACCTCCTGCGGGACCGTTGGGAGGGGGGCCGGTTGCGCCTTCTCCCGGTGTTCGAGGACGGGGCGCGGCGGCGCCCCAACGGGAGGCTCAGCGCCATGCTGCGGGCGCACGACGCCGGGCACCGCCGCTATGGCCCGCCGCGCCGCACCGAGACCTGCGAGTTCCTACGTCAGGAAGGGCTTCTGCCCGCGATCTACTTCATCTTCTCGCGGGCGGGATGCAACGGGGCGGCGGCGGCGATGGTGGACCATGGCCTCCGGCTCACGACGGCCGAGGAAGCGGCCGCCATTGGGGCCGCGGCCGCCGAGCACACGGCTCACCTGGATACCGGGGACCTGGGCGTGCTGGGCTACGGGCGGTGGCTGGCGGGCCTCGAGGCGGGCGTAGCCCCCCACCACGCCGGCCTGGTGCCGGCCTTCAAGGAGACGGTGGAGCACCTGTTCGCGGCCGGCCTGGTCAAGTTGGTGTTCGCCACGGAGACCCTCTCCCTGGGCATCAACATGCCAGCTCGGGCAGTCGTCCTGGAGAGCCTCACCAAGTTCAGCGGAGAAGGGCACGAACTGCTCCAGGCCGGCGATTACACCCAACTGACGGGACGGGCGGGGCGCCGGGGCATCGATCGGCGGGGCACCGCGGTGGTGCTGCAC
>JAZDHM010000049.1:0-2549 GCA_043805935.1 Actinomycetota bacterium | reverse complement strand
ACCTTCATCCAGGAGGCTCCGCGGGGGAAGCGGCGATGGCCATGGGCGTTCGCGCTGCTGGGCCTGCTGGGAGTCATCGCGTTCTCCGTCGCCAACCTCTACCCGCCTGGTCCTCAACCGCCTCCCGCTCCGACAACCGCTTCGACAACCGCTTCGACAACCGCTCCGACAACCGCTCCGACAACCGCGCCGGTCGCATCCGTCCCGGTCGCATCCGTCCCGGTCGGACCGGACATTGGCGGCCTGTACTACCTGGACCCCGGCAGGTCCCGGATCATCGTCATCACCCCCGTCGGCGAAACCCGATACACGATCGAGGAGCAACTGCCTGCCAGTTGGCCTTTCAAGGGCACGCTCGAATGGATCGGCGGCGATCGATTCGAGGGCCCGGCCACGTTTGCATCGGGCACGAAGTTCCGTGTCGAAGTGGATCGTAGACCGGACGGGCGGCTTGGGACACGATTCCTCTACATCTCGGATGAGCAGGGCAACCCGATGACCAGGATCGATGAGCATGAGCTCGTGCCGGTGAGCTGATAACGACAGGCGGGGCCTCATTCGTTTAGGCCCAGACGCGAGAGGACGGCAGGGTCTATGCCTGTCTGGACGAGGAGACGCGGGTCCTGACGCCCCCGGCTCCGCGCTAGGCTCCCGATTCGGCTCCGGCCGGGACGGGGGAGGCGTTAAGCGTCCGGGGGCCGAGGGTGTGCCTGGCAGCGATCCTGGCAGCTTGCGCCGACGTCCGCAGGTCCCGCTGCCGACCCAACCTTCCGGTAGTCCTGAGATCAGGCGGCCATGCGCGGACGTCGGCGGACGCCCGATGGGTTACCTGGAGCAGGCGCCTCCGCGCCCGGCCAAGGCCCCTCGCCACCCCGGCGCCGCCCCGGCGCCACCGGGCCTGTCCCGGGGCCTATCAGTCGACGAGCTGCTCGAGGTTGTCGTCGCGGCCGATGAGGATGAGCTCGTCCGCCTCGCGGACGACCTCATCGTGGTGCGGGTTCACGATGACGTTGCTGCCCCGGCGCAGGGCGATCGGGGTGAGCTTGAGGCGGCCCTGGAGGTTGATCTCCCGGAGGGTGCGGCCGATGAAGCTCCGGGGCGGACGGACTCGCTCGACCCCGAACTGCGGGGCGATGTCGAGGTAGTCGAGGATGTTGGGGATCGCGAACGAGTGCGCCACCCGCGTCCCGGTCTCCTGCTCCGGGTAGACGACGCGGTCGGCGCCCACGCGCTCGAGGATCGAGCCGTGGAGGGCCGTCGACGCCTTGGCCACGACGATCGGAACGCCGAGCTTCTTGAGGGCCATCGTGGCGAAGATGCTGGCCTCCGCCGAGGAGCCGATGGCGACGATGGCGGCCCCGAAGTCGCCGGCCCCGACGGCGGCCAGGGCGTCCTCGTCGCTGGCATCCAGCTGGACCGCGTGGGTCACCTCCCGGGCGATGTCGTTGACCGTCGTCTCGTCGCGGTCGATGGCGAGGACCTCGTGGCCGACCCGGTGCAGCTCGCGGGCGGTCGCCGATCCGAACCTCCCGAGCCCGATGACGATGACCTGGAGCTTCATGCTGCCTCCTGGGTTGAGGGGGTCGCCGGTCGAGCCGCCGGGATCAGCCGATGCGAATCGATTCGACGGCCGGGCGATACCTGGACGGCCGTGCCCGGGCGGCCAGGACGAGGACAAGGGTGAGTGGTCCGAGGCGGCCGACGAACATCGCGACGATGACCATCAGCTGGCTCACGGCGCCGAGCTCGCGGGTGATCCCCGTGGTCGTGCCGTTCGTGCCGAAGGCGGAGACGGCCTCGAAGAGGACCTCCACGAAGCGGAGGTCGCCCGGGATCGTGAGCGCGAGGGCGACCACGAAGACGAAGGCGACCGCGATGAGCGCCACCGCCAGGGCCCGGTAGACCACCGACTGCGGGATCCGCCGCCCAAACGCCTCGGCCGACGTCCGGCCGCGAGCCATGGAGGCGATGGCGATGAGCAGCGTGCTGAACGTGCCGACCTTGATTCCACCCGCGGTGGACCCGGACGCACCGCCGATGAACATGAGGGCCATGACGATGAAGAGCGTGCCGTCCCGGTAGGCGTTGACGTTCATCGAGCTGAAGCCGGCGGTCCGCAGGGAGATCGATTCGAAGGTCGCGTTCAGGAGGCGCTGCGGCTCGGGAAGGGCACCGAGCGTCGCCGGATTGTTCCACTCGACGGCCGCGATGGCGACGGCCCCCAAGGACGAGCAGCAGGGCGCTCGTCAGCAGCACGACCTTGCTCTCCAGGCCCAGGCGCGACCAGCGTTGCCTGACGACGGCATCGTTCACGATGGCGAACCCCAGGCCGCCGAGGACGATGAGGGCGCCGATGACTCCCAGGACCAGCCAGTCGTCGGCAAACGGGGCGAGGCTCTGAAAGCCCCCGGTGAGGTCGAAGCCGGCGTTGTTGAAGGCCGAGACCGAGTGGAACAGGCCCCACCAGGCTGCATCGAGGGGACCGTTCGCATCGCCGCCCACGAAGAAGGCCGGCGCGAGGATCGCCGCGCCAACCCCCTCGGCGGCGA
>JAZDHM010000048.1:0-2714 GCA_043805935.1 Actinomycetota bacterium | reverse complement strand
GTACCGGTCGACGCAGACGGTAACGAAGTCGAGCTCGCCGAGATCGAGGTGCCCGCTGCGGCGGCATCCGACGAGGCGGTCGGCAGCGGTGAGGGGTCCGGGACCGCCCCGGAAGACGACGAACACGGGTCTGAGCCCGCGGAGGGTCACGAATGAGGATCGAGAACAGCTATCTGGTCCCGACGGTGGTCGAGCAGACCAGCAGGGGCGAGCGCGCCTACGACATCTACAGCCGGCTTCTCAAGGAGCGGATCATCTTCCTCGGGACGCCGATCGACGACACGATCTCCAACCTGATCATGGCGCAGCTGCTGCACCTGGAAGGCGAAGACCCCGACAAGGACATCGCGCTCTACATCAACTCGCCCGGGGGGTCGATGACCTCCCTGATGGCGATCTACGACACGATGAATTTCGTCAAGCCCGACATCGCCACCTACTGCATGGGCCAGGCGGCATCGGCCGCCGCGGTGCTGCTCGCCGCCGGGGCGAAGGGCAAACGTTTCGCTCTCCCGCACTCTCGGGTGCTCCTCCACCAGCCGCACATCGGTGGGCTCGAGGGCCAGGCGACCGACATCGAGATCCAGGCCAAGGAGATCATCCGGGTCAAGGACGAGATGAACGAGATCCTGGCGTTCCACACGGGCCAGGAGCTCCCCAAGATCAAGCTCGACACGGACCGCGACTTCTGGATGACCGCCGAGGAGGCGCGCCGCTACGGCGTGGTCGACACGGTCCTCGAGGGGCGTGAGCTCAGGGCCGTCGCCGGCTGAACCCGAAAGGAGCCAGCGTGACGAAGTTCGCGGAGGGAGGCGACCTCCTCAAGTGCTCGTTCTGTGGCAAGTCGCAGAAGCAGGTGAAGAAGCTCATCGCCGGACCCGGCGTCTACATCTGCGACGAGTGCATCGATCTCTGCAATGAGATCATCGAGGAGGAGCTCGCCAACACCGAGGAGACCCCGTTCGCCGAGCTCCCCAAGCCGACCGACATCCACAACTTTCTGGAGGACTACGTCGTCGGGCAGGAACGCGCCAAGCGGGTGCTGTCGGTGGCGGTATACAACCACTACAAGCGGGTGCGTGCCGGCCAGCGCGCCAAGGACGATGTCGAGTTGTCCAAGTCCAACATCCTGCTCATCGGACCGACCGGATGCGGCAAGACCCTGCTCGCTCAGACCCTCGCCCGCTTCCTCAACGTTCCATTCGCCATCGCCGATGCCACCGCCCTCACCGAGGCGGGCTATGTCGGTGAGGACGTGGAGAACATCCTCCTCAAGCTGATTCAGGCCGCCGACTACGACATCAAGCGGGCGGAGACCGGGATCATCTACATCGACGAGATCGACAAGATCGCTCGCAAGGCGGAGAACCCGTCGATCACTCGCGACGTGTCGGGGGAGGGGGTCCAGCAGGCACTGCTCAAGATCCTCGAGGGCACCGTCGCCTCGGTGCCGCCCCAGGGCGGCCGCAAGCATCCCCACCAGGAGTTCCTGCAGATCGACACCACCAACATGCTGTTCATCTGCGGGGGGGCGTTCTCCGGTCTCGAACACATCATCGAGAGTCGCATCGGCAAGCGGGCGATCGGGTTCGATGCCCACGTCCACGCCCGCAAGACCCGCGACGGCGACACCCTCTCCCAGGTGCTCCCCGAGGACCTGATGGGGTATGGCCTCATCCCCGAGTTCATCGGTCGCCTCCCGGTGGTCGCCACCGTCGACGACCTAGATCGGGAGCAGATGATCAAGGTGCTCCTCGAGCCCAAGAACGCCCTGATCAAGCAGTATGCCAAGTTCTTCGAGATGGACGGGGTGGAACTGGTGTTCACCGACGACGCCCTGGTCGCAGTGGCCGATCAGGCGGCGCTCCGGGGCACCGGTGCCCGCGGCCTGCGGGCGATCCTCGAAGAGGTGCTGCTCAACACGATGTACGAGCTGCCCTCCCGCCAGGACATCGCCCGGGTGGTCATCGACGACACCGTGGTGCGCGAACGGGTCAACCCCACCCTCATCCCCATGCAGGACATCGGCAAGGGGATGCCCGAAGAGCGCAGCGCGTAAGACCGGCTACCAGCTACCAGCTGCCAGCTGCCAGCTGCCAGCTTCCAGCTGCCAGCTACCGGCCACCAGCTTCCAGCTGCCAGCTACCAGCCAATCCCAGGTCGGCCAACCGCTGTCTGCTGTCCGCCATTCGCGTCGGGGGTCCCCACCCTCTTGCGGGTAGCGGGTAGCGGATCACGGGTGACGTCTCTTGCCGGTGACTGGCGACTGGCGCCTTCTGCTCTACACTCCCCCCACGATGAACGGCGGCCGCGATGGATCCGGCGTACGACCCGCAGCGGGTCGAGTCGACCTGGTACTCCCGCTGGGAGAATGCCGGGGTCTTTCGGCCTGAGTTGAACGCGGGCGGCGCCCCGTTCTGCATCGTCATCCCGCCCCCGAATGTCACCGGGGTCCTCCACATGGGTCACGCCCTGGATCAGTCGATTCAGGACGTCATCATCCGCCGCAAGCGGATGCAGGGGTACGCCGCGCTCTGGCTCCCGGGAACCGACCACGCCGGGATCGCCACCCAGATCGTGGTGGAGCGCGAGCTCGCCAAGGAAGGCATTACCCGCGAGGAGCTCGGCCGGGAGGCGTTCATCGAACAGGTGTGGCAGTGGAAGGCGGCCTCGGGGAGCCAGATCACCGAGCAGATTCGCCGGATGGGGTTCTC
>JAZDHM010000047.1:0-4270 GCA_043805935.1 Actinomycetota bacterium | reverse complement strand
GGCGGTCCTCACAGTATCGGCAAGTACTCCTCGATCTCGTAGCGACTCACGTGACGCTGATAGCGGTCCCACTCGGCACGCTTGTTGCGCAGGAACCACTCGAACAGGTGCTCGCCGAGGGCGCCTGCCACCAGCTCGGAGTCCTCCATGACGTCCAGGGCGTCGGCCAGGCTGGCGGGGATGCGCCGGATCCCGGCGGCGGCGAGCTCCTCAGGAGTGAGCCCGGCGACGTCGGAGGTGACTTCGGCGGGCAGGTCGTATCCGCTCTCGATGCCGGCGAGTCCGGCGGCGAGGATCACCGAGAACGCCAGGTACGGGTTGCACGCCGGATCGGGGGAGCGGAACTCGACGCGGGTGCTGGTCGGCTTGCCCTTCTTGAACGTCGGCACTCGCACCAGCGCCGACTGGTTGTTGCGGGCCCAGGTGATCCACACCGGGGCGTCGAACCCCGAGACGAGGCGCTTGTAGGAGTTCACCCACTGATTGGTGATGGCGGTGATCTCGGCTCCGTGGCGGAGCAGGCCGGCGACGAACCCGCGGCCCGCCTTGGAGAACCCGTATTCGCCTCCCACCTCGTAAAAGGCGTTGCGATCGCCCTCGAACAGCGACAGGTGGAGGTGCAGGCCGCTGCCGTCGACGCCCTCGACCGGCTTGGGCATGAACGTGGCGTAGATGCCGTGCTCCATCGCCACCTGTTTCACTGCCAACCGGGTGGTCATCAGGGCGTCGGCCATCGTGAGGGCGTCGGTGTAGCGGAGGTCGAGCTCGTGCTGGCTGGGCGCAACTTCGTGGTGCGACGACTCGACCGGGATGCCCAGGTTCTCCAGCGCCATGATCGTGCGCCGGCGGTACTCCTGGGCGACGTCGAGCGGGGTCAGATCGAAATAGCCCCCCCGGTCGAGCGCCTTGGGGTGCGGTCCGGAGTCGGCGAAGTAGAAGTACTCCACTTCGGGCCCGACGAAGAACGAAAACCCCAAGTCGGCGGCGCGCTGCAGGTTGCGCTTCAGCACCGAGCGGGGATCGCCCTCGAATGGCTCTCCGTCGGGTGTGGTGAGATCGCAGAACATCCGAGCAACCCCCGCCTGGTCGTCCCGCCAGGGGAGGATCTGAAACGTGGTGGGGTCGGGGTGGGCGAGCATGTCCGCCTCCTGCACCCGCGAGAACCCGTCGATCGCCGAGCCGTCGAACTGCATCCCCTCCTCGAAGGCGGTCTCCAGCTCGGCCGGCGTGATGGCGAACGATTTCAAGTACCCGAGGACGTCGGTGAACCAAAGCCGGATGAAACGGATGCCGCGCTCTTCGACGGTGCGCAGCACATACTCGGTCTGCTTGTCCATGGGTGACCTCCGGGGTGGCATGGTACGGACGGTGCGCGTCGCTGAGAAGAGGCGGACGGGTTTGGAAACACAGCGTTCACACACCGGCAACCCCGCCGAAACCCGGCGGGGTTAGAACGGTTCGTCCGAGAGAAAGGGAGTCGGGTCATGGCGTCGGCCAAAGACGTGCTCAAGATGCTGGGGGACGGCGAGTACGAGTTCGTCGACCTGCGGTTCTGCGACCTGCCCGGCCAGATCCAGCACTTCACCGTCCCGGTGTCGGAGGTAACGCTCGAGTCGTTCGACGAGGGGTTCGGCTTTGACGGCTCGTCGATTCGCGGCTTCCAGCAGATCCAGGAATCCGACATGCTGCTCGTACCCGATCCGGACACGGCCGTCGATGACACCTTCCGCGATCGGCGCACCATGATCGTGTACTGCTGGGTACGGGACCCGATCACCGGCCAGCCGTACGACAAGGATCCCCGCTTCGTCGCCAAGAAAGCGGAGGCCTACCTACGCAGCACCGGCGTCGCCGACACGTCGTACTGGGGACCGGAGGCCGAGTTCTACATCTTCGACTCCGTCCGCTTCGACCAGAACCAGTTCTCCGCCTTCTACGAAGTCGACTCCGCCGAGGGAGCGTGGAACAGCGGCACGGACGAACCGGGGGGCAATCTTGGATACAAGCCGGGTTACAAGGAGGGGTACTTCCCGGTTCCTCCGACCGACCATTACCAGGACCTCCGCTCCGAGATGGCGGCGCGGCTCGCCGAGGCCGGGATTCAGGTGGAGGTGCAGCACCACGAGGTGGGCACGGCCGGCCAGTCGGAGATCGACATCCGGTACGGCACGCTCCTGCAGACCGCCGACCGGGTGACGCTCTTCAAGTACATCGTCAAGAACACGGCCTGGATGTTCGGCAAGACGGTCACCTTCATGCCGAAGCCCATCTTCCAGGACAATGGCTCGGGCATGCACTGCCACCAGAGCCTCTGGACCGCCGGCAAGCCGCTGTTCTACGACGAGAAGGGATACGCAGGACTCTCTGACCTGGCGCGGTTCTACATCGGCGGGCTGCTCAAGCATGCCCCCTCGCTGCTGGCCTGGGCCGCCCCGACCACCAACTCGTACCGGCGGCTCGTTCCGGGGTACGAGGCACCGGTGAACCTGGTGTACAGCCAGCGGAATCGATCCGCCGCCATCAGGATCCCGGTGGTGAGCCGCCGTCCGGAACTGAGGCGGCTCGAGTTCCGCTGCCCCGACGCCTCAGCCAACCCGTACCTGGCGTTCTCGGCGATGCTGCTCGCCGGGCTCGACGGGATCGCCAAGCGGATCGACCCGGGGACGCCGGTGGACAAGGACCTCTACGACCTGCCTCCGGAGGAGCTGGCGAAGGTGCCCACCGTCCCCGGCTCCCTGGAGCAGTCGCTGGCGGCGCTGGAGGCCGATCACGAGTACCTCTTGGTCGGCGACGTGTTCACCGAAGGCCTGATCAAGGACTGGATCGCCTACAAGCGGGCGCACGAGATCGACCCGGTGCGGCTTCGCCCGCATCCATGGGAATTCATGCTCTCTTACGACTGTTAGAGGGTGCGCGAATAGGTCGCAGGTCCCATCACGTTTCGGCTTGCCGCCAAGCCGGAACGTGATCCCGGGGCGAGCCTATTCGCGCACCCTCTTAGGCAAGGGCGGCAAGCGAGCCCTTGCCGTCACCGGTCACCCGTCGTCCGTCGGACGGAAGACCCAGGTTTCCCGGAGGAGGGGACGCGCGGGGAGGCGCAGCCAAAAGGCTGCGCCTCCCCGTTTGATGCCTGCGGCAGGCCGAGATCGAGGCGGACCGGCTCTGTGCCTCAGGCTGCCGGGGTCAGCCTCCGGTTGTGGAGGTCGTCGACGAGTCGCCGCCTGTGGTGGTGGTGGCGATCGGCGTGCCCTGCGCCGTCGCCCTGATCGCCTCGATGGCGGCGAGGACCTGATCGACCTCAACGTGGAACTCGGCGCTGGCGGTCCGACGGAGCGTGCCGTCGTCGGGTGCCTCGAGGCCGAGGATGATGTCCTCCACCTTGGGTGCCAGGTCGGACACCTGGATCACCAGTTCGACGTGGCCTGCGGCCAGGTCGGCGGGGACGCCCTCCACCTGGGCCACGGACGTCTCCCAGGCACCGATCTCGTCCTGCAGGTCGACGAGGGCGGTCCGGGTCTCGGCGAACAGTGCCTCACGGTTGTCCCAGCGGGAGTTGATCTGATCGACCTCGTCGGCATAGGCCTCGGCCTGGGTCTGGAAGATGTCCAGGGTCACCATGAAGGCGGCGACGTCGGTCGGCAGCGTCGTCGTCGACAACGTGACGTCGGTCGGAAACGGTGGTTCGGAGGTCGAACCGCTCGGGTTGGACGCCGGTTCGATGCTGTTCACGAAGGTGTAGGTGAGCAGAACCATCGCCGCGATGATCAGCGGCAACACCCAGCGGCCGTGCTTTGGATCGGGATTCACCACGGGCGAAACGGTAGTCCAACAAGCGGGATTCTCGTTCGTTTGTGCGTCCGGCGGAAATGGCGCGTGGGTGACGATTGGCGATTCGACATTCGACCTTCGACAGACCGGCCAAAGGCGAAACCTGGTCGCTACTTGTCTTGCTGGTAGCGGGTAGCTGGCAGCGGCTGCGCCCTGGCGGGCGTCGGGTGCCGGGCGACGGTTAGCGCGCAGCGGTCGGCGGTGCGAACGGGCGAAAGGCGAACCCGGTCGCCTCTTGTCTTGCTGGCGACTGGTGACTGATTAGCCTCGCCGGTCATGGAGCTGCGCGGGGTCACTGTCCTGATCACCGGTGGTGCCCGGCGGGTGGGCAAGGCGATCGCACTCGGACTGGCCGAGGCGGGCTGCAACCTGGTCCTCCACTACAACCGCTCGGCCGACGAGGCGGAGGCCACCGCCGGTGAGGCGCGGGCGCTCGGTGTCG
>JAZDHM010000046.1:0-3290 GCA_043805935.1 Actinomycetota bacterium | reverse complement strand
CTACGTGGCAACCGTCGACTGCGGGACCGCCATCAACCCCCGCCTGGCCGAGGGCCAGGTCGAGGGGGCGATCGCCAACGGCATCGGCTACGCCCTCACCGAGCAGATGGAGTTCACCGACAAGGGACGCGTCAAGAACCCCGACCTCGCCCGCTACAAGATCCCCGGGGCGATGGACCTGCCCCCCATCAGGGTGTTCCTGGTCGAGTCCTACGAGCCGACCGGGCCGATGGGCGCCAAGTCGGTCGCCGAGATCGGGATCAACGGACCGCTGCCGGCGATCGCCAACGCCGTGTACCACGCGGTGGGGATCCGCCTCACCCATCCCCCATTCACGCCGGAGAAGGTGTGGCGGGCACTGCGCCAAGCCGGGGTCGGCGCGCCATGATGAACTTCCGACGCGCCCTGCTCGCCGGCGTGGTGATCGCCGCGGTGGCATGCGGTGGCGGCACGACGGCGGTGATCGAGACGGTGGACGCGGTCACGGCGGGGAACCTCGCCAATGAGCCGGGAACGGTGGTCCTCGACGTCAGGACTCCGCAGGAGTTCGCCGAAGAGCATCTCATCGACGCGGTGAACGTCGACTTCTCCGCCACCGACTTCGCCGATCGGATCGCTGCGCTGGACCGAACCGCCGCCTATGTCGTCTACTGCCGGTCGGGCAACCGCAGTGCCCAGGCGATGGACCTGTTCCGTCGGCTCGAATTCACCGACGTCCACGAGATCGAGGGGGGAATCCTGGCGTGGGTCGCTGCCGGGCTGCCGATCACGGGCGGGTGAGGCCAGCGTGCCCGGAGTGACAATCGAGCGGCATCCGATGTCGCAGACTGTCGTCCTGGGGGATCCTCCTCAACACCCTTCGGTCAGCGATCCTGTGCCGAGTCGGCGGGAGAATCGCGTTGGGGCTTCTTGGCCTGGATGGTCGCCGACACCACGTAGTCCTCGATCCTAGATCCCGGTGCCCACTCCCGAATGAAGCCCCGGCTCTCACTGGCGGTGTCGATCCGCACCTCATCGAAGCCAATGGCGCTGAGCAGCACGGTCAACTCGGGGATGGTGGCGGCTCCGGAGACACAGCTCCCGAGCAACTCCATGTCGTCTTTCACCTCCGGCGGCAGCTCCCCCAGAGCGACAACATCGGAGATGGCGAGCCGCCCTCCGTTCTTGAGAACCCTGAAGGCCTCGCGATACACGGCGGGCTTGTCCGGCGACAGGTTGATCACGCAGTTCGAGATGATCACATCGACGCTCGAGTCGGCAACCGGAAGATGCTCGATCTCTCCGAGACGAAACTCCACATGGTCCAGGTCCACCCTGGCGGCGTTCTCCCGGGCCTTGGCGATCATGCTCGCGGTCATGTCGACGCCGATCACGCGACCCGTGCTGGTGACCTGTCGGGCCGCAAGGAAACAGTCGATGCCTGCCCCGCTGCCGAGGTCCAGCACGGTCTCGCCCGGCCGCAGCTCGGCAATCGCCCGGGGATTGCCGCAGCCGAGACCCAGGTCCGCTCCCGCAGGCAACGCCTCCAGTTCCTCTTGTGAGTATCCCAATCGGATGGATGAGACACCCGTCGCCGAGCCTGCGCCCGTGTCGACACCACAGTCACAGCCACACCCGCAGCCCGCGTCGTCGGCCACGGCGATACGGTCGTAGACCTGGCGGACGGTCTGGCGAATGGCGTCAGCGCCTGACATTCCCACAGCCTCTTGCCCATCAGTCGGCACGCCGCACCTCCACAACCATCATATCGGCAATCATCAATATGATCCGGTGGTCCCATGTCGCCGGTCACGTGACCCTCCCCGTCCCCAGAGTCGGGAACGTCATCCAAGGCTGGAGGGCGCCGAGGTGCGGTCGGGGTCACGCTGGCGGCGACATATGATGAAGGCCATGCGACGGTGGGTGATCGGCCCGCTGATCCTGTCGGCGGTCGCTGCTGGTTGCGGGGGTGAGACGGGCGCCACCTACTCCGAGGAAGCGGTCCAGGAGTGGCTCGGCATCTGCATGGAGGGACCGCCTTTTGAGGCCTATTGCCGTTGCCAGGCCGATGCCGCCGCTCCGTTCGCCGATGAAGCGCTCTTCCTCGAGCACATTCGATCCCCGCTGTTTCTGCTCCCCGATGAGGCCATCGATGAGCAGCGCCGGCGTTGCGACCATCTCGAGCCGACGCTTCGTGCCGACGGCGTCGCTGGGGTGGCTTTTGGGACATCGCTCGAGCCCGCTCTCGCGGAACTCGTTGAGATCTTCGGAGAAGCTGAGATCGCCGACGTTCCGGATTGCGCAGCGACGGTCGCCGCCTGGGAGGGCCTCCGGCTCACGTTCTCCTCAACCGACTCGTTGGTCGGATGGGCTTACGGCGCCTTCCAGGTTGGGGACGACACCGATCCGCTCGGGCTCCATGCCGAGATCCACAGCCAGGGGGGTACTTGGTGGGTGTACACGGCAAACACGCCATGGAGTTCCTACTCCGACCTGGTTTCCGATCCGGTGTTCGTAGCCGACGACCCCCCGATGCTGGTACTGACCGGAGCGGACGGGCCTGGAGAGAGCCTGCGGGCCTTCACCGCTGGTACGGACCCCGGAGACTCGATCATCCGGCTCGAGGCAGGCACCGTCTGCCCGCTGGGTCCGTGATCGACGGCAATCTCAAGCGGACTGTCACCTGGGGGGTCGCCACCTCACCCGTGTCAGGTTCTCGCCACCGGGCTGGAGGAGGTCTCGGCCGGCCCACTGATGCCCGAGGGGCCATTGATCCACAGGGCGAGTGACGAAGGCTGAAGAGTGCGGGCGATCACGCCGAGGAGGTCTACTTCGATTTCACCCTCGATGGAGCGTCCGGCGATACGAGACGAGAGGTGTTCGATCTCTTGTGTGGCGTCATATCGGGTCCTATTGAATCTTCGCTCGGCCGCCTTCTGGATTCGGCGCCGTGTTGGGCCGAACACCGCGGCGGCGGCGAGGGTGGATACCGCGATGGTGAGCGAACTCCCCCGCCCCAACAGTGTTGGCAGCAGAAGCACTGGAAGCGCGTACGCCGAGCCGGCCACAAACGCCACCAGTCCGTAGGTGACGGTCCGGCCGACCAGCCGATCGAGGTCGTAGAGGTGATAGCGGAAGACGGCGACAAACACTGCGGCGGGGAGGACGACGTGTCGCGTGTCAAGATTTCCGAGACAGGTGGGGGTTTGGTGCCTGACCTGAAGGAGATCAGCGATGGGCAATCAGCCCGCCAAGTCTGTGGAGGACAAGAACCGGATCGTGCTGGCGGTGTTACGCGGGGAGATCTCGAT
>JAZDHM010000045.1:0-5633 GCA_043805935.1 Actinomycetota bacterium | reverse complement strand
GCGGTCACCTTCGTCGTCGAGGATCAGGTGGTCGGGCGCAGGGCCCGGAGGGTGGTCGACCCGGCCGAGGATGCCATCGCCCGGCAGGTGGTGTGCGACAAGTACCAGCCCGGGTACGGCGAGGACCTCTCGGAGTGGCGTGACGAGGCCACCCCGTTCGCCGTCGACCTCGACTGAGGGCGCGCCGGGCCGGGTGTGCGTCCGGCGGTTCGACCGGCCATCATCAGGCCCCATGCACGTGATCCGCGCAGCCGGCATCGCCCTCTTCACAGTGCTCGTCGCGGCCGCGCCCGCCCTCGCCGTGGAACAGGCCACCCCGTCGTGCCCCGATTACCACGGGATCACCTGTGACGGATGGGTCACCGACTCCGCCGGGGTGCTCACCGACGAGACGGCGGTCGAGGCTGCTGCCGGCCGCCTCGTCGCCGCCCACGACCATGAGGTCGCCGTGGTCGTCGCGGCGGACTCCGACGGTCTCGATCCCCACGACTTCGCCGCAGGCCTCGGCGATGCCTGGGGCGTCGGCGACCCGGCGCGCAACGACGGCATCGTCATCCTGGTCTCCCTGGCCGAGCGGCGGACCGAGATCGTCACCGGTGACGGGCTCACCATCGACGGGCTCGACTCGGTGGCCGAGGCCGGCAACGCCTACTTCGCCGACGGCGACTTCTCGGGCGGCCTGATCGCCATCATCACCACGCTCGACGCTCGTCTCAGCGGCGTCCCCGCCGGCGGCGGGGAAAGCGACGGCGGAGGCAACGGGATCTTCCGGCTGGTCGTCGCCGGGGGGATCATGGCCAGCGGGCTGTACCTGGTCGGCGGGACCCGCCGCCGACAGGCGGCCCGCGTCCGGTCGGCGCGCACGGCAAAGGTCGACGACGTCCTCGATGAACTGGAGCCCGCCGGCGCCGACCTTCCCACGATCTCCGAGTACGCCCTGGCGCGCCCCGGCGGCAAGGGCGACATCGCCACCAAGGTGGGGGTGGCGGCGCTGCGCGACCTGGCCGACGGACGGGTCCCGGGCGACGACGCGGCCCTCAAAGGACTGTGGCGCTGGGGGTTGGTAGGGGTGGTCGACAAGAGGAAGCTGCTCGCCGACGCCGCCGAGCCGCTCGAGCTGAAGGTGTCCCAGGAGCGCGAGATGCTCGAAGGCGCGGTCCAGGCGGCGGTGAAGGATGCCCTCGGTGTCGGGCGCTCGGCCGAGGACCAGTTCAAGTTCCGCCTCGACGAGCTCGAGTCCCTGGTCCAGGCGCTCCGCCCCCACCGGATCGCCGAGGCGAAGCGGCACACCGCCGAGAGCCTCGCCGACGCCCTCACCGAGACCCCGATCGGCGCCGTCGGCGTCACCGACCTGGGGACCCGGCTCGTCGAGGTGGCCCCGGCTCTCGAGGGCGACCAGCCGGTCACCGACTCGATCACCGAGATGGACGGCGCCTTCCACACCGCCGAGGAGAAGGCCGACCGCCTGGCCACCCTCTATGGGCGGCTCGAGGAGTCGGTCGCCCGCCCGGCGGTGGCGGCCGCCCTGGCCGACCTGGACGACGACCTGGACGGCGCGATGGAGCGATACGAGAAGCTGCGCCGCTACCTCGAGGAGCATGGCGACGTGCTCACACGCGACGGCCTCGAGGTCCCGGCGATCGCTGCGCTGCTCCTGATGAACCACGACGACCAGAACGCCTCGCAGTTCCTCAAGACCTACCGCACCCGCCGCCAGCAGGGGGCCGACCCGAGCGAAGCCGTCGAGTACGCCCTCGCCGGGTTGCGCGACCCGGATGAGATCCGCCGGGTCCGTGAGCTGGCCCTGCAACTGGGCCTCCCGGTGGCGATCACGGTCGCCCTGATGCGGCGGCGCGACGACGGCGTCGAGGTGTACCGCCAGATCCTCGAACAGCTGTCGTCCCACGGCGTCAAGGGTGAGACGAGGCGCACCATCGCCGGCGTGCTCGCCATGTCCCTCGAGCCCTCCCGGGCCGTCGACCGCTGGGTGGAGGCGCTCGGCGCGTTGCAGGAGCTGGGCCTCACCGGTGCCTACGCCGAAGTGGCAGCCGCCTTCGGGGCCTCCGACGCCCGGGGGCCGAAGGCGTTCGCCCTCGCCTACGCGGCGCAGCGACGCGCCCTGGATCGCGCCGACCTCAAGGACGCCGAGCGATTCGCCCCGGAGTTGGCCCACGAGGGCACGGCCCGCGGCAAGGACACGTGGACGGGAAAGGCCATCCCCACCGACTACGGATCCTTCGATCCCTTCACCTTCTTCTACTACCACTGGGTCATCACCCGCGGCGCCGCCGGGTCGACCGGCTGGGAGCCGGTCCACCAGGACCGATCGTGGAGCGGGGACCGATCGTCGTGGTGGGGTGGCTTCGGAGGCGGGGGCGGGTTCTCCGGCGGGTCGTCGGGAGGCTCGTCGTGGGGTTCGTCGTCGAGCGGCTCGTTCGGCGGATTCAGCGGCGGGGGCGGATTCAGCGGCGGTGGCGGCGGCGGTGGCTCATCCGGCGGGAGCGGGTGGTGACCGGGCCCGACATCGCCAGCGCCGCCAACGACCGGATCAAGTCGCTGGTCCGCCTCCGTGACCGCCGGGAACGCGACGCCGTGCGCCGCTTCCTCATCGAGGGCCATCGTGAGCTGTCCCGAGCGCTCGACGCCAGGGTGAGCCTGGAGACGCTGTTCACCTGTCCCGACGTGCACCTCGGCCCCAACGACGCCCGCCTCGTCGCCCGGGCAGCCGACGCCGGCGCCGAGATCGTGACCGTGGCCGAGGCGCCGTTCCGCAAGGCCTCCTACCGGGACCGGCCCGAGGGCCTGCTGGCGGTGGCGGTGCAGTTCGACACCGGGATCGGCAGGCTCGACCTCTCCGGCACCCCCCTGATCCTCGTGGCCGAAGGCATCGAGAAGCCGGGCAACCTGGGGACGATGCTGCGCACCGCCGAGGCCGCGGGCGCCTCGGCGGTGATCGTCGCCGACCCGACCACCGACCCCTTCAACCCCAACGTCGTGCGGGCGTCACTGGGGACCCTGTTCACCGTCCCGCTCGCATTGACCTCAGCCGACGACGCCATCGCCGCCCTCCACGGCGCGGGAGTGATGATCGTGGCGACCACGCCGAGCGGGGCGACCGCGTACTTCTCGGCGGATCTCACCCGGCCCGCAGCGATCGTCGTGGGAAGCGAGCAGTACGGGCTGAGCGCACGATGGCTGGAGGCCGCGGACGTGCGAGTGGTGATCCCGATGCCCGGTTCGGTCGACAGCCTCAACGCCGCCATGGCCGCCGGGATCGTCCTCTTCGAGGCGGTGCGGCAGCGGAGCATCGCCGGGACCGGCGAATCGACCCCCCGCTAGCGTGGCCCGATGAACCCGCTCCTTACCGTGGGCAATGTCTTGGTGCTGGCTGCGTTCGCCTGCACTGCCGCCGGGGTGGCCATACCCGGCGGTCGCTTCCCGCTCCTCGTAACCGCTTTCTCCCTCGCTGTCCCCGGCGTCATCATGCGCAGGGTCGGAGTGAAGCTCGGCAGATTGGTGGGCGTCCACCCGTCGTTCGTCGAAGGCGGCGAGCACGGGACCGCGGTGATTACCCGGCTCGGCGACACCGGAGTGACGATCAACAACGACCCCGTCGTGGCGTTCGACCTCGACGTCACCATCGGCGCCCGCAAGTTCTCGACGACCCTCAAGCAGCGCACGCCCAGGGTCATCATCGGGGCGATCACGCCCGGGGCCGTGGTGAACGTGGCCACAGACCCGGAGGACTCCGACCAGGTGGCGATCGACTGGACGCAGTCCCCGGTCGTGGGCGCCCGGCCCGGCCCGGGGCTGGAAGCGGTGTCGGCGAAGGTCGGGGAACCGGTGACCGGCATCGGGAGCGCCGCCGCGCTTCTGAGCACCGGCCGCAAGGGCACCGCCGAGGTGAAGTCGGCCAAGGACGCCGGCGATGTCACCGATCTCGGTGTCGTGCCCGACGACGACGCCCATCCCGACGACCGCCTCTACGTCTTCGAGCTGGAGGTCAAGCTCCCGGGCCGCTCGCCGTATCCGGTGCGGATCGGGCATCGCGTGCCGGAGCGCCTCTACGGCTACGTCGGACCAGGCATGATCGTCACCGTGGCGGTCGATCGCGACGACGATCAGTCGGTGGCGATCGACTGGACCGATATCACCTGAGTCCGCTCAGCGCTGGGCGGACCGGTACTCCTCGTCGGTGACCTTGCGCCCCAGCCACTCGGTGGGACCGCCGTCGGTGACCGAGAGGTGGGTCATGGTCTCGTCCGGTGCGGCCCCGTGCCAGTGGACCTCGCCGGCCGGGGCATGGACGACGTCGCCGGGATGGGCCACCACCGAAGCACCGCCCTCGGCCTGGATGAGTGCCGTGCCGGCGACCACACAGAGCACCTGGCCCCCCGGGTGGCGGTGCCAGTCGGAGCGCGCCCCGGCGGCGAACCTCACGCCTGTCACGGCGAGCGCCCCGGGGGTGACCGGTGCGTGGACGGGGCCGAACAGCACCTCGCCCGTGAAATGCTCGCTGCCGGCAGGTGCCCAATCGACGTCATCGGCGGCGCGGTGATCCATGGCGGCGAGGTTACCGGCGTGTCATACCCGTGTCGTACGTTTGCTCGATGGCAGTTTCGATGCTGGTTCCGGCCTCGGACCTCGACGACGGGTGGTCGTTGTCGGATGGGGAGTTGTGTGAGCGGTATGTGGCCGAGGACCGGGAGGCCACCCGCCTGCAGGCCCGGGCCGCGGTGACGTTGGCGGCCATCGACCGGCGGGTGGCGTTCGAACCGGAGCACCTGACCGCCACCGCCTTCGTCCGGGACCGGCTCGGGGTCTCCGGCGGAGAAGCGCGACGCCGGGTGGCCGAGGCGAGAGGCCTCGCCGAACACCACCGGGTCCGGGAGGCGTTCCAGCAGGCCCGGATCGACCGGCCCCGGGTGGGGATGCTGCTCCACGCCGCCCAGACCTCCCAGGACACGTTCGCCCGTGACCAGCAGGTGCTGGTCGAGGCGGTAGCCGGTTTGTCGATGGCCGACGCCACCAGGGCGGTGGACTACTGGCGACAAGCCGCCGACCGCACCGGATTCGCCCGAGACGCCGACCACGCCTACCAGCGGCGGGGCCTGTCGGTCTCGGAAACCTTCGGGGGGATGATCCGGGTCGACGGCGAACTGGACCCCGAAGCCGGCAAAACCGTCATCGCGGCGTTGGGATCGTTGGTCGAACCCACCTTCCTAGACGTGTCCGACATCCGCACCATCCGGCAACGCCGCGCCGACGCCCTCACCGAGATCTGCGCCGACCACCTGGCACACGGCCACACCCCGGTCTCCGGCGGCCTCCGACCCCAGGTCACCCTCACCGTGTCACCACAGGTCCTCGGCGGTGAACCCGGCCGGCCCTGCGAGTTGGACGGCACCGTCATCACCCCCCAGACCGCCCAACGCATCGCCTGTGACGCCACCATCACCCGAATCACCCGCCACGGCGACACCGTCTTGGACGTGGGACGGGCCACCCGCACCATCCCCCCCGCCATCCGAAGAGCCCTGGAAGCACGCGACCGGGGCTGCACCCACCCCGGATGCCACCGACCCCACCGCTGGTGCGACGCCCACCACATCACCCACTGGGCCGCAGGCGGA